>JBJTOW010000852.1:0-4531 GCA_046074805.1 Planctomycetota bacterium
CATTGCTCAGGGAGTAGTAGATGCAGAAAGGGAACCGCTTCGACAGGGCGCGTTGGTATCCGTGCTTGATTTCATGGACGCCACCGAAGTAGGCGAGCGACTCTATGTCCGAAATCAGGCAACTACGAAAATAGTCTCCCAGCCCAGGAGACTGCCGCTCATAAAACCAGTAGCCCTCGGCGATATCAGCCTCGGCATCGGAGGAGATACTGACGATCATCAGCCGAGTTGCATCAAGCGGGCCTTCGCATCAGGCCATGTAGAAATCGTCGCCCGGCCATCCTCGAGGCGACGCCTTCGCTCATCCAGCACTTCACGGTGCCACTCTGGCGACCTCACATCACAAGGTTGCGCACAAAGGCTCTGCCATACGCTTTCAATAAGCTGAACCTTCTCAGCAACCGACAAAGTCTCGATTTGGATATCGACGGCCATTGCACCCTCCTTCAACAACCCGCGGTATACCGAATCAACCGCGCATCACCTCAGCCAGAACGAAGGCGGTAACCGGGCCGCCACGAGTAGATCACGATTTCAATCGCCCCGTTTTCGGCGGCGCCGATTCACCGCTTTGTTCGGCGGGACTTGCGTCGGCATCGCCGCAATCAAGGACCGAAGCGCCGTGTTTACCGCTTCGGGCGTGGAGAACACAACGGACACGTCGGCATCCAGAGTCACGACCAGCCGAGTTTGATCCACCTGCGACGCGAATCGGTTCGGCTTTGCTTTGGACTAGTCGAAACGATATTCATCGCCAAGGTGGTCGGCCAGCGCTGCCACAGTTTTACGGGCGGGTGCCTTCTTCATGGTTTTTTCGCTCTCTTCGGGTTGCTTTCCTAGCGCTGATGATCCCCACAACCAGTCTATCGCGTTCCGTGAACGAGACCAACAACAGCCGCCCCAGCACGGACTGACCGACGATAATTTCGCGAAGCTCGTCTTGGGAATGCCCGTCATCATCGAAAATGACAGCCAATGGATCGGCAAACACCGTGATCGCTTCGTCGAAGGTGACACCATGTTTGGTCACGTTCGAGGAGGCTTTCTCCGAATCCCACTCGAATTCCAGTGGCATGCGTGTAGCTCCGATCAATCGCGCATCGCACAGCTCACCTACCTACCCGGCGAAGGACCAAGGTAACCGGGCCGCCGCCAGAAATCTATGATCCAAATTCGCGGTCGACCGGCGACTTGGGTGCATCGCTTTGTTCGGCCACGCCTTGAAGCCCGGCACGGACCTGCATCAGGATCACTCCGAGCCAGTTGTCCCCCAGCCCTTCTCGCGTCCGCCCCCAAAACGTGTCCGTATTCGACTCGTGGATCAGTTCCTCGCCCCCGGTTTCGACAAGACGCTCGCCCAGATCGCGGGCCTGTGTGAACTTGGCCTCGACCGCGCGTCGCATCACCTCCAACTTGACCGCGTCCCAATCGGCTCGGGGCGTGAGCGACCGGTTCTGCCCCAGTTTCGGCGCTCGATCCGCTGACTCGGCTCGCCGGATTTCGGCGGCGGCCGGCGTGCCGGGGTACTTCTGCGCCTGGTAGCGGTGTTCTACACTCGGCCATCGAACATCGTCGAGGGTGAACCGACAATCGGAGGAATTGGACAGCCACTCGTAGCTCGGTGTCTTCGAGTAGAACCAGATTGCCATCCCTGCGCCCTCAATTGCCGAACGCGAGCAATCAGCGGCTCGCGACCTTGGACTTTCCAACGGGACCGATTTTATCGCGAGTCCGCTGCATTGCCTTGTTCGGCGTGCTTTGGGACTGTTGTGCGAGTTCGAACAAGAGTCAGGATTGCCCCAGCGAAAAGCGGAGGCCCGAACATGTACGTGGCCTCGGGCAACGTAATCGGGTCATCTTCCATTCCCTTATAGTGCTGGGGCTTGAGGCCAGCCGCGACGACCACGAACCATATAGAGACTGTGGCTACCACTACGGTAGCCAGTGACGTTGCAAAACCATGACGCCCCGTGGGTGCGGCGGCAGCCCATCCGGCACAGCCCGCGACGAACGCACAGAACAGGATGATCTTAGGCAGATATTCAATGGCATAGTGGATGTCGTCTCGACGGTCGACTTCAATCGCCCCCGTTATCAGCCAGCGGCACGGGAGAAATACGAGCACAACCACTAGGCCAACCGCCGCACTACACACGGCAGCCAACCCCGCACCGGCGATGCCGCGGGAAAAGCTGATGGGAAATCGGTCAGTCACAACGCGCTTCATTTCTGTCGCCGAACGACAGCGATCACGCGGCGGCCGCCGAGAGCTCAACTATTGGATTCCGCCGCGATCGGCCACTCGCGTGCATCGTTTGGTTCGGGCTGGCTACGACCGACGGTACCGCCAATAACCAGGGCGACGCTTTGCATGCGCGACGGCTACGATCACAATCATCCCGGCACGGCGATGAAAGACGACGGAATACGGATAGCGATGCAACGTGCATCGTTGACAGCCAGCATATGTGCGAGGGAATCGAGCGGGGTCCGCCATGATCGTACCGATCGCCAGATCCACCTCAGAGATGAATCCAATGGCCGCACCTTCGCTTCGCTCGGCGTACCATTGCACCGCCTCGTCAAACTCCGCACGAGCCTCGGTATCGAATTCAGGTGCGTTTCCCATATTGGATCCGAGCCAAAGCTTCCGTGCGAATCGTTTCCCAGGGAACGGTCTGGGCTGTGCCCGCTTCGATGGCGGCGACGCGCCGTTCAAGTTCAGGTCCCCAGGCTTCATGCAGCGGAAGTTCCGCATCCTCTGGGACCATCTCCCATAACGCGGCAATCAATTGCAGTTGCTCCGCCTCCGAGAGTTGGCGGGCGTCGTTAAGCACAGATGAGTAGTCGGCCATCGCGTCTCCTCTTTGCTTTTCGACAGCCTGCTTTGTCGTATGATTGACCGAAGGGGTCCAGCGTGGAGTTCAGCGTGATTAGGAACAGGTACCGTCTTCGTGCTCCCGTCTGTCGCTAATTGCATCGCCATGTGACCTACGCGTTGGCGGACTCTTACGAAACCGTGGCATTCCAGAATGGCGCAGACTTGGTCGCCGGAGGGAATCCGACTTTTAGCCAATTGACACCACGATGTGTGTCACAAACACGTCATTGCCAAGACGGCTCTCGATCTCAGAGGATAACGCACATTCAAAGAACAATTCGAGTGCTTCGCGAAGCTGATCTCGAGCGTCTTGAATTTTGGAACCCTGACTTGCGATATCCAACTCTGGGCAAAAAGCCACGAACCCGTCATCTTCGCGCTGAATGACTGCTGTCAGACGTTTGTTTATGTGGTTGCCATGTTGATCATGGGTCAGAACTGAAAAACAAAATAGTTTCGGCAATAGGAGCTTCGTTAGTTAACCACGCTGAGACGGCATCAATCAATACAGGGGCGACGAACTGCGAAAACGAAGAACGTCGCGATGAAGAGTGCGGGAATCATTCACGATGGCCCCATTTCAGGTTCTGGCACCGGGTTGATTTCGATACTCATTGCAGCATAACGACCAGCGTCACCGGGCCGCGCCGATGACGCTTTCCATTTTCCAAGACCGGATCGGCGGCTCCGATGCACGCGCTAGTTCTGCCCAAGTGGCTGACCAGCGAATCGGATCTGTGTTTCGGTAACGACCACGAACGTATCCGGTAGCCGGTCGGCGTACGAGCCCAGAACCCTCCGGATGGCGTCGACCTTCGAGGCCGCTCGCTCGTCCTGGAGCCGGAGAAAAACGACCCCGCAGTGCGGCTTGCACTCGCGGAACACCATTTCCCCAAAGTCTTTATCGTTGGTGATTAGAATCCAGCCGCCCGAAGACGCTTCGGCCAGAACAGCGTCGTCTGTCATGCCGCGTGCCTCGTAGTAGACCGAGAAGACGTCGTGCGACTGACTCCGCAACCAAGCGGCGACAACAGGCCCTGTGCATTCGGCAACCAGGAATCGCATCTACGCCGACTCCGCGATCAGTGGCATGAACGACGTATTCGCCAACGACCTCGATGCGAAAAGCAGAGCAGCCTGGATATCTTCGCGTTCCAGTCCGTCGTATTCCCCCAAAATCTCGTCGAAAGTCGATCCGTGTGCCAGCAGATTCAGTACGTAGTCCACGGTCAACCGAGTGCCGCGGATCACGGGCTTGCCGACCATGATCGCACGGTCACACGTCACCCGATGAAGAAGCTCTTTGTCTGTCATCGAACTCACCTCCTGGCGCCACGATACCGCTGACAGTACCGGTAAGGCAACAGTCTCCAACTCCGAATGGAGCCGGGGACAATCCCCACGTCCGATAGCGACCGCTTGGCAGAACGTCACCGATCACGGGGCGGCGACGATAGATTTTCCATTTCAAACCCGCATGACTTCGCCGCTGCCGTGCATCGGATTGTTCGGCGTCGAATCTCGTTTTGGCTGCGAGTGCTATTTAGTTTCAATGGTGCATCTTCCGACAGCGTCTCTTACGAGTTTGCCAGACTGAAGGTAGTCTTTTGCGGCGTCCGATTTTTTTAGGTAAGCGTCCCAGTAGTGCGT
>JBJTOW010000853.1:0-4572 GCA_046074805.1 Planctomycetota bacterium
GTGCTGGAATGGGTGCCGCCGTGGTAGGTGGGTTGGGCGCGCTCGCCACACCGGCGGCCGCTGATCAACTCACCAAAGACCAGAAACGCGTGTTGGTCGTGAACATGCACGGTGGTCTGAGCCAGTTGGAAAGCTGGGATCCCAAGCCGGGCACGAACACCGGCGGCCCGTTCCGCGCGATTCCGACATCCGTGACCGGCATGCACATCAGCGAACTGCTCCCGTACACGGCGCGGCAGATGCACCATTTGGCCATCGTGCGGAGCGTGAACACGGCCGAGGGCGACCACGGCAAAGGCGCGTACATGATGTTGACCGGCCGGCGTCAAATGCCCGGCATGTCGTTTCCCGAAATCGGCGCCGTGTCGGCCAAGTGCCTCACACCCGACGATTCGCCATTGCCCGGCCATATTCGGATCACGGCGTCGGGTGGCGGCGGTCGGAGCAACGATTCCGCCTATCTAGGTCCGAAGTACGCGAGCATCGCGCTCGGCAATGGCAAGCCGCCCGCGAACTCGGCGCGCCCCGAGTCGATCAAACAGGCGTCGGATGACGCTCGCCAAGCGTTCCGACGCAAGGCGAACGATTACTTCGCAATGAAGCGCCGCACCGCCATGACGGACGCCTATACATCGAACTTCGAGCAAGCGTTGCAACTGATGCAACGCAACGATGTCTTCGATGTGGCGAAGGAGTCCGAAAAGGACCAAGATCGCTACGGCAAGCACGATTTCGGCCGCCACTGCTTGCTCGCTCGACGCCTACTGGAAAACGGCATCAGCTTCGTCCAAGTGTCGCACTCGAACTACGACACGCACTACGAAAACTTCAATTTCCACATCGAACAGCTCGGCGAATTCGATCGCACTTTCGCGACGCTGATCGAAGACCTCGCCCAGCGGGATATGCTCAAGAGCACGCTGGTCGTCGTGCTCTCCGAGTTCGGACGAACGCCGAACATCAATCAGGGCTACGGACGCGACCACTGGGGCAACGCCTGGTCCGTGTTGCTCGGTGGCTGCCGCATTCAACCGGGCGCCATCATCGGCAAGACGAACGACAACGGCACGGCGGTGGCGGATCGACAGGTCGACCATGCGGTGCTGTTCCACACCTATCTTCAAGCCGTGGGTGTCGACACGTCGGGATCGTTTGATATTGGCGGCCGGCCAACGCCGATCGCCGATCCAGCGGCTAAGCCGATCAACGAACTGCTCGCGTAAGGCTGTCGTTTCAAACCTGTTGCTTCGTTGCGTGCCGCACCATTCGTCGCTTTTCCCGTTGTCCGCAAGGTTTTCCACATGGCTCGTTCGAGTTTGTTGCCGTTCGCGTTCGCCAGTATCGTCTCCGTGATATCCGGGGTGTTCGCCGTGAGCCCCGTCGCTGGCGTGGTCGCCGTCGCGGCCGCCGATGAGCCGCTGAACACGCCGCCCGAAGGCTTCGTCGCGCTCTTCAATGGCCGCGATCTAGCTGGCTGGAAAGGGTTGGTCGGCAATCCGAAGACCCGCCCGATGATGAAACCCGATGATCTGGCGGCCGCTCAGAAGAAAGCCGACGAGCGGATGAACGCGCATTGGAAGGTGGTCGACGGCACGCTTGTGTTCGACGGCAAGGGCGACAATCTGTGTACGGCCAAGGACTACGGCAACTTCGAGCTTTGGTGCGATTGGAAAATCGAAAAAGGTGGCGACAGCGGCCTCTACCTACGCGGTTCGCCGCAAGTCCAGATCTGGGACACGGAGCATGAACCGTATTTCAAGCTTGGCGCCGAGAAGGGCTCGGCCGGTTTGTGGAACAACCAAAAGAACGCCCGTATGCCAATCGCCAAAGCGGATAAAAAAGCGGGCGAGTGGAATCGCTTTTGGATCCGGATGGTCGGCGACAAGGTGACGATCAAGCTCAACGGCGTTCTGGTCGTCGATGACACAGTTCTGGAAAACTATTGGGAACGCGACAAGCCGCTTTACCCACGCGGCTCGATCGAATTGCAGAATCACGGCAACACGCTCTACTTCCGCAATATCTACGTCAAAGAGCTGCCGTAAACCCGCACGAGCAACAAGAGCAGCGTCCATAGATTGAGCAGAAAGTGGACGACGATACCGGGTAGCACGCGGCTCGTGCCCCGGTAAAGCCAACCCATCCCCCATGACAGAAAGAAAAGGGGAATGGGGTCCGGACCGTGGTTTGCGTGCGCGAGGGCGAACAACGCCGAAGTGGCGATCGCTGGCCAGTGTCGCGGCGGATCGGCAGCCGACGGCATCGCGGCCGTAGATGTTGCGTCCTTCATCTCAGCGGATCGCGCGTCGACGATGCCCAAGTCCCGGGACGTGATTCCCACTAGCCAAGACTCCGACGGGATTCCCGGTCGAGCCGCCGTCTGCAACCACCCTTGAATCATAACGCGGAACTGGAACTCCTCGGCCAGCGGCGCCGCCACCACCGCCGCGACTCCGCATGCCCAGAGAAATCGCGGCTCGGGTTTCGCCAGCACCAGATCGATCAGCGGATGCTGCGAGGGAAAGAACCGCGTTAATGCCAACTGCATAAGCAGTACGGGCGGGGCCAGCATCAAGAAGCCGACCACGCCAAGCCGCACGTCGGACCGCCAACGAGTCCAATCGCCGCCAAGCACAAGCTTATCGCGATGGCGTTGCCAAACCCAAGCGATTCCCAACCCCGTGCCCGCTAGCAACGCCGCCGACCGCCACCACAAAAAGGAAGCGAAGGCGTCGGGGGCCAGCCCCGCTTCGGCCAAGTCCGTGGCCCCAGGATGGGCCTGCTCCACGTAGCCTTGCGCCAGCATCTGCGGGAAGAAAACAAAGACCAGAACGACGATCAGGTCGAAGAGCGACCACCGCGCGACCGTTTGCGGCTCGCCCCGATGGACGGCGGACAGCAGCGGCGACCAGCCACCGAGGAACCGTGTCCACAGCGCCACACTGGCTAAGGACATACAAATGAACAGTCCGTTGACCAGTGCCGTCATAGACCGTCCCACTGCGGCGTTGTGGCGTTCCCCATCATCGCCATCACTCCGGCGTCCATTCAATGACGAAACGCCACTGGACGGTCGCGGGGAAACGGCCAGCGGCGACTACGGCTCCAGCCCCAGCGGCTTGAATACGGCATTCGCCCGCATTCGCGGACGCCTCGCCCACCGATTGTTGACACTCGGCCCCATCCTCAGCCACGATCCGTAGCCACCCGTTCGCGGCCCGCCCACCCTCGGCCCGCCCACCCTCGGCCCGCCCACTCTCGGCCCGCCCACTCTCGGCCCGCCCACCCTCGGACTGCCCGATCGTCAACCGCCACTCGCATGCCCGGGTGCCGACGTTCGTCGCGCTCGTCACCACGCGGTTCATATCTCGGTTCGTTTCCCCCAAAGACGGGATGGCTGGCGGATCAACGGCAAGCGGGACCAGCAAGTGGCTCGGTCGCCACACATGTCCCAACCACTCGGGAGGACCGCTCAGTCGACAGGCTGCGTCGAAACGAAATCCGATACGGTCGGCCAAAGGCTCGACGCTCAGCGACCAGTGGCTGCGCCCCGCCATCCCGACCAACAGAGCGACCTGGCCCGCCTCCGCTCGCGATTCGACCAACAGTTGCTGCAATGGCGGCGACGCAGGCCAAATGTCGCCCGACTGTCCCTCGCAGGATTCCAAAAGCGATCGGACAGCGCGAGTCATTGATCGATCGACGCCAGCGGATTGTCCCGCGGAATCTCCCGCGGAAACGGTCGATCGGGAATCCGCAGGCGCGAGCCATTCGAGGGACTGATGCAGGCGATCGCCGCGGCGAACGAAGCGTAGTCCAAGCCTGCCGCCATCAGCGGCCGCGCGGGAAATCAACCATTCGTCGCCTGCCATCCCGCTGTCGCTCCTGCCCAGCTAACGCCCACGCGCCGCCGCTATCGTGGGTTACTTTTTTCGCCGTTCACGCGCGTACCGAACCAAGCAGCCACGGCCGACGGTCTCCGCGACCGCTGGCGTTTTGCCTTCCAGCACAGCGGCGACCGCGTCCTCCACGTAGCGCAGTTTGACACCGACGGGGTCGGTGCTGTCGTCGAGCGCTCCCATGTAGACGATTCGGCGGTTCTTGTCGAGCACGAAGAACTCGGGGGTCACCGTCGCGCCATACGCCTTGGCGATTTGTTGCGAATCATCGCGGACGTAGGCGAAGTTGAACTTTTGAGCGTCGGCCCGCTCCTTCATTTTCGGCAACTGATCGTCGGCGACTTGGTTCGAATTGATCGCGATGACGGCCGCCTTGCCACTCGCCGCGAGCTTTTGCGCGAGCGATTTCACGCGTCCTTCGTAGTCCACCGCTGTCGGGCAACTGTTGCACGTGAACACCACCACCAGAGCATCTCGTCCAGCGAACTCGGACAGGCTGTGCGGTTTACCGTCGGTTCCCGGCAAGTCCTGAAAGTCCGGCGCGGCATCGCCAATATTCCGTGTCGGATTGAACTTTCCCGCCAACGTTGTCGCAGTGTCGATCGCGACGAACCCGAGCGCCGCCGCTGCGACCGACATCCCCAACGACAAACTACGCAGCGCTGAGCGAAGC
>JBJTOW010000854.1:0-3673 GCA_046074805.1 Planctomycetota bacterium
GTGAGTCTCATGACGCGAACCGTGCCGCGCGTGAGCGACCGCCGCACCGGGTGGCCGGGACCTGGCCATTACGGCGGCGACGACTCTTACCGCCGCTGCCTCAGTCGCGTGACATACAGCATGGCGCCAACGGCGAGAAACAGCAGCCCGGCAAGCGACTCTACAGGACTGGTCACGAGCATCATGAGCAGAAAAATCGACGAAACGACGACAAATCCTAGCGGCAGGAACGGATAGCCCAATGTCCGATAGGGCCGAGGCAATTCGGGTTCCCGCCATCGCAGCACGAACACGGCCGCCACCGACAACACGTAGAAAATAAAACTCCCGAAAATCACGTAATCGGTCAAAACGTCGAAGGTCGCCTTGGTCGCCATCGTTTCCAGCGAGAGGCGGAGCGGTTTGGCGGCGAAGGCGGGCAGACTATCGACCCATGCGGGCAAGCGAACCAATCGCGTGAGGTTGGAGGCCAGAATCAGGACGACGGCCCAGGAGCTTTCCGCCAGGATCGCTAGATGGGGCGTGGAAAAGCGCGGATGAACGCGGCCGATCGATTCCCAGAACAATTGGTCACGAGCCATCGCGAAGATCACTCGTGGACCGCAGAGCAGGTTGGCGTTCAAGGCGCCAAATGTGGACACCATCACGGCGCTCGAGGCGATCTCCGCGCCGTATTCGCCGAGCATCCGTTCACAGGCCGAGCGAGCGACAAAGCTACTCGCCGCCACTTCTTCCACAGACAATACCAAGTGGTACGCCATAGCGACGCCCAGGTAGAGGGCGATCAAGATCATGAGCCCGATGCCGAGCGCCAACGGCACATTGCGCTGCGGTTCGCGGACCTCCTCGCTGATCAGCGCCACATTGTTCCAGCCATCATAAGCCCAGAATGCGGCCGTCATCGCCGCCGCGAACCCCGCGACCCAACCCATCTCTGGCGGCTTTCCCAGCGAACTTCCCCAATACGAAGGCGAGGCGGCGCCGGTAAGCAGCGGCAGCGCCATCAACGCCACCAGCGTCGCCGCTTTCACTACGGTGGTGACGCTTTGAACGTGTCCACCCCACCGCGCTCCCGCGATGTTGACAACCGTCAACGACATGATCGCCGCGATCGCCAGTCCGCGTTCCCACCAGGCGATCGGCAGTTCGGCGCCGAACAGAAATAACGAGACGCCCGAACCGCTCGCCGCGTTAGAACCGCTGGCAACCGCGTTTCCGGCGGTTGTGCCGATCCAACCAGCGGCGATCAACGCTTGTCCCGCCGAGTTTTGAAATGCGGTGGCGAAGGTGACGGCCAACGCCGCGATGGCGCCCGAACGGAGCACGCACAATTCGGTCCAACCCCAGAGAAACCCCGCGAGTGGACCGTAGGCGCGACGGAGATAAACATATTGTCCGCCAGCTCGGGGGATCGCGGCGGCGAGTTCCGCGAGCGCTAGCGCGCCACAAAAGCTGACCGCGCCGCAGACGACCCAGACGGCGACAACCAAATCGACCCGGCCCACCGACCGCGCGATCGCGCTGGCCTTGAAAAACACTCCAGCGCCGATGACCGCGCCGACGACCACCGCCGTGGCGCCGATCGGTCCCATGACCCGCTTCAAACCGTTGGTCTCTTCCATGGTCGCCCCGCGGGTTGGGAAGGAACAGAACCGTACGCCGGCCGTAACGCTACTCGAAAAACACCCGCGGCGGAAAGCAAAGCACGGGAATCAGCAATGATAGCCAACCGAGCGCGACGCGGAACCAGCCGAGCCGCACGGAATCGTCCCGGGTCGGCGGATGATCGGCTCCCATGATCAGGATCAGAATCAGCATGACACTCCACGAATAGAGTTCCGTCAGCACGATAAACGCCATCGCGCTGACCAGAAACAGGCGGGCGATCCACCGCGATCGGCGGCCGAACAGCCCGTAGATCACGTGGCCGCCGTCCAGTTGGCTAACGGGCATCATGTTCAAACCAGTGATAAGTAAGCCGACCCAACCCGCCATGAAGAACGGATTGAGCTGATTGTGGGCGATCGCTCCGTGGAACTCGACACCGGCTGGCAGCCGCGACTGAATCGCCCATTTCAGACCGAGCGGCAAATCCAGGGAGTAGGGGCCGGCGGGAGCGACCGTCAAATCAAGCCGTCCGATTCCGACCCACAATACGGGCAACGCTACGGCCAATCCGGCTAGCGGGCCCGCCAAGCCAATGTCGAAAATCTGTCGTCGATCGGCGCTGCGGCCATCCATGCCGATGACGGCGCCAAGCGTTCCAATCGGAGAAATCGGCAGCGGTAGGAAAAACGGCCAGCTCGCCGCCACTCGATAACGCATCGACATCAGGAAATGACCCATCTCGTGGGTCATGAGAATGCCGAGCATCGCGACCATGTACCATGCGGCATCGACGCCATTACGGATCACAAGCCGACGGACGTGTAGGCCCCAGTCGTCCGTCTCGCCGACAAAGCCACGGAAAAAGAGATCAATCGCGTCGGTTGGGTTCCATCGCCACACCCCGGCCCAGTAAACCGAAAGGCATGTAAGCCCGAGCAGGATCAGTGGAAGCCTACGACGACGAGGCCGAGCCTCCGTGAATGGCGGGCCAGACCGCGCAGCGATAAACTGCCCCGGTTGGTCTACCAGTTCGGCGTCGATCACGCGGCCTTCGGGCATGCTGGAAGTCGTTTCGCGACCTTCCGACATGCCAGCGGCCAACACACAATCATCCGGCCTACAGGTGCCCACTGGGGAAATTCACCTCGATCCATCTCTAGCGAATCACTCTCGAGCGAATCACTACTTCTTCCGATGACGGATGCGCGCACGCATGCGGCGTTTCTTGCGACCCAATTTGCGACGACCCTTGCCTGTCTTCTTCACACCCACAGCACATACTCCGGACTGCGATGGTTAAAATGCGACTTCGCGAATTCCACAACCTAGCAGATTCCCTTTCGCGGTGACAAGCCGCTTCGGAGCCTTCACCATGCTAATCTTGACCGATCGAGTCCCGTCGGCATCCCGGCGGCCCGTCAAGCTGTCCGTGGGTTGGACGGTGGCCGCGATCGTTGCGGTCTGGGCCAGTGGCCTGAGCGATTTGCCGGTCTGGCAAAGCGACTTTCAAACGACAGGCCGCGATGCCCCAATCGCTGTTTTCGGCGGATTGGTTCGAGTCGCTCGGGCAGCTGACGACTATCCCCTGGGGCCGGATTCCCAACGCCGCGACGGTGTTCCCCGTGGGGTTATCTCGCCGCCACAGACGCTTCGCAGCGAAATTTTCCCGGGCACGGTCCGCGATTTCTGGATCTATTCGCCAGCAGGTCATGACGCGACGAAGCCAACCGCCTTTATGGTGTTCCAGGACGGCCCATCCTACATGAAGGAGGACGGCCAATTCCGCGTGCCGGTGGTGTTCGACAACTTGATCGCCGCCGGCGACTTGCCGCCGATGCTCGCGATTTTCGTCACCCCCGGAACGCTGCCGCCGGACGTGCCGGGGGGCAAGCCCCGGAGCAACCGGAGTTTCGAATACGATGGGCTGGGCGATCGCTACGCTCGTTTTCTACTCGAGGAATTGCTGCCGACGGTTGAGCGGACACACAAGTTGTCGCGGAATCCGGAATGCCGTGGATTGGGCGGGATCAGTTCGGGTGGGATTGCCGCTTGGACGGCGGCGTGG
>JBJTOW010000855.1:0-21437 GCA_046074805.1 Planctomycetota bacterium
CGATGCCTGGCCGCTCGGGAGGCGCTCGGCGGAGAAGGCGCCGGCGGCGGCCGCGGCAGGGTGGGCGCTGCCGACGGAGGCGGAGGCGAGCGCGCCCGGATCCAGCGAGAAGAACGAAACGGGGCTGAGCCCGCCGGAGAAGTGGCCGGCAGACCTGGCGTCGACGCTTACCAGCGGAGCGGCGCGAGCCGCACGGTGCCGTGACGGGAGCGTCGCGCTCCCGCCCGCTTGCGGTGTTTCTTGACGATTGGCTCGGTGCCACGCGTTTCGGTCCTTCACCGGGCGGCTTGCGCCGCGCCGCTTGTCAGCGCCGATTTGCACTGCTCACACGGACCGGGAGGTCCGTCATACGCCAGAAAAGTGCAACCTCAAAATCTGTTGCTTTTCTAAACTCGTTCAGAGCCCGCTAGCTTTGGCGGGCGAGCTGTTCTTATTTAACGTATGACGCTGGTCGATCGCCAACTCGGTCACCGTTTGGATGTCGCCATCCGGCCAGCGGATTTCTAGTTTGTCGATTTTTGTCGCCGTCCCTAGTCCGAAACTCAACACAGTGTCGGATTGCGACATGTAGCTGCGGCTTGGATTCACGTCGCGCCGAAGGACCTGTCCGCCGACAAACAACCGGGCCGTAGCGCCGTAAGCGTCGCGGTTTTTCGCCGGACCTTCGAGCCGTACTTGGATCCAATGGTGGCCCAGACGCTGGTCGTTGCGCAATAGCCGTGGGGAGCCACCGCTGGCGGTCAACACCACATCAAGGTCGCCATCGCCATCGATGTCCGCGTAGGCCGATCCACGCGCAACCATACGGGTGCCAAGATCCGGCCCTACCTTGTCCGCCTCCACCGGAAGAAATTCGGTCGATTGATCGGGACCGCAATTCCAGAACAATTTTGGGGGCTGGGCGTAGAACTGCGTTGGCTGCACCTTGTTGATGTCCTCTTCCAGATGGCCATTGGCGGACAGAATATCCAGCCGGCCATCTAAATCGTAATCCAAGAACAAGACGCCAAAGGTGAGAGAAAGTCGTGTGGGCGGACCGAGACCGGTCGCCAGCGCGGCATCGAAGAATGTGAGTGCGTCGGACTCGGCCACGTACAGCGCTGTCATTTCATTGGCGAAGTTGCCGATCGCGACGCCCAAACATCGATCGTTGCGAAACCAACCAGTATCGATGCCCATCGCTCCGCGCGCGTTTCCCAGCGAATCGAACGCCAGTCCGGCCGTCGTCCCGATCTCTTCAAATCGCCCTTTTCCAGTGTTCCGAAAGACAAAGTTTTGCACCGTGTCGTTGGCGACAATGAGGTCCATCCAGCCGTCCTCGTCCAGGTCGAGCGGCGCGACACCCATGGTCTTCGCCATCGGCACGTCGGTATTGGGGTTGCGGACTTGAACACCTGCCTCGGCTGAAACATCGGTGAACTGTCCCTCGCCATCATTGCGGTAAAGATAGGGAAATGTGCCTTCAAAGGCGACCGGCGGCCCATAGGCCCGACCAACGCCCACGAGTCGAAAGTCCTGCGCCTTATCGATTTCGCGGGACCATTTAACATAATTGCCGACAAACAAGTCGAGGTCGCCGTCGCGGTCGTAGTCCAGCCAAGCGGCACTAGTGCCCCAGGCGTCCGCCGCGCCGGCCACGCCCGCCGCAGCCGTAACGTTTTTGAAGCGTCCCTGTTCGTTACGATAAAGCCGGTCCTGGCCGAGCGACGAAACAAACACGTCGCGCCAGCCATCGCCGTCGTAGTCAGCTATGGCGACTCCTGTTCCATAAAACGGCTCCGCCAGCCCGGCGTCAGCCGTCGCGTCGACGAACTTTCCATGTCCATCATTGCGATACAACGCCATCGTCGGTCTTGGCATGAGTGAATTAGCACTACCCGGCAGCTCATTCCATGGCCATCGATCGCCGTTTATGAGCAATAAATCCGGATCGCCATCGTTATCGAAATCGAACCACGCACAACCCGCCCCCATCGTTTCGGGCAGCAACTTCTCGCCATTGGCGCCGCTGACGTGAACGAAGGCGATTCCGGCCTCGCGCGTAACGTCGTGGAACTCGGCGGTGGGCGGTTCGACAGCCGCTTTCGAACGCAGAGTGGGCGCCTCCAGTTTTGTTGTGACTGTCTTTATATCGCTTGGCCGCCGAGCGATCACGACAACTATCGCCGCCAAAGCGCCCATAGTGGCCAAAATAGCGATAACCACCAGCGATCGACGCAAGGCGGCTCCGATCACCGCGTCGTCGCCACCCTCGCCCGAGTCGTTCGGCTCGCCGCTCCCAAGGCCGAGTCCCTTTCCGTTTACGCTACTGCCCTTCTTCATGATTCGGCCGTTCCTTGTTGGGCGATTTGGCGAGTTTGTAAATGACCAGCGCTTCGGCGGCTCGGTTGGCGGCCGGATATTTGCTTCGAGCGGCCGCGACCGCCTTATCGCGGGCATTGTCATCGGGCTTGTAGATCTCGTGCAGCCGCCGATGGCGCTCGGCCAGCTCGTTATCTCCAAGCAGTTTATGGACGAGATGAAGGCCATGGTGGGCGACAACGTTTTCGCTGTCTAAAGCTAGCGTTTTTTCGAACTGGTCGGCGGCGGCCCGCAGTCGCTCGTCGCGGGCCGTCTTGCGGTTCGGGCCAAATTGCCGCTTCGCTTGCTCGAAGAGCGTGTTGCCTAGCTCGTTGATCACTTCGTAATCGCGGCTGAAGTCAAATCCCCGGCGGACCATCTCGGGCGTGCGATCCTCCAGCACAGAGCGGAAGTTACGTTCGGCCGCCTCCAGGTGTCCTTGTTGCCGGTTAAGCAGCCCGCTCAACCAAGCGATTGTTTGCGGCGGCGCGGGAGGGTCGACGGCGGTGGCTGCGCGGCTGATCGCGGCCACCGCCTCATCGATTCGGCCCTCGGCGTTGTAAACCCGCGCGAGGTTGAGAGGGCCATCGTATCGGCCGAGCTTCTCGACTTCGGCGAAAGCCTCGGCCGCTTGCCTTAGTTCCCCTTTCGCTCCGCCTTGCCCCTCCAGAAACAACCCAATTCCATAGTCGTTCCATCGCTGCCACAGTGGTATTTCGACCGCCGACTTGCCTTTGGCGTCGCCCGTCGCCCCGCCCGTCTTTTTACCCGACATGTCGCCTTGCTCCTCGCCGTGTCCACCGCCTTCCACTTGGGCCACTGACCTGTCGGCGGCTTCGATCGGGAACTCGACCCGGTCGGACGCGATCACGGTGATCGGAAGATCGTTCTTATACGGTTTGCCTCGGGTATGTCCAGGAAGGCCTCGATCTGTGGCTTTCAAGCTGTTCGCGACGAATTCCAAATATTCCTGGTCGAACTTGCGGTAGAGCAGTTTCGCTTCCACCACAATCGGCTCGCGGATGTCCTGTGGCACATCGAGCGCATAGTGGCCAACAGCTGCCGCCCCCGGCGGAATCTGGTGGTTGTAAAGCGGCACGAAGATATCTTGGGCGTTGCGACGATTGATTCGATCGCCATGGCGGTCGAGCATAAATACGTTGAAAAAATATGACCAGCGATCGACTTCGCCGCGTTCATCGATCGCGCCGCTGTGTCCAATAAGCTTGCCGCCGCTGGTCGCGGTGACTTCGATCCAAATCTCATTTGAATCGGCTGTGCCCTGCGTAAGCGGATGTCCGAGTTTCAAAGTGCGGATGACAGCCTCCAGGAGATAACTGGAGCCAGATTTCAGCGTTGGAACTTTTGGCCGCAGCGGCGCGTGCAGATGCCCGTCCAAGTAGCCCGTAACGCCACGTTCTCTGACCCCAAACAGGTCGACTCGGGCGCTGCCTTTGAGAAACTCCTGGTGTTCGCGAACCGCTTCCGGCGCGTTCATCCAATGGCCAATCGCCGTGTTGGCGGCGGGAAAACTGTGGCTGTGAATGCTCGGTTCGCGCGCCTCCTCGAAGAACGCCGTCGCCGCTCGGGCTCCGAAATCGTCCGATTTCTTCAGCGGCATGTGGCAATCGGCGCAGCGCGATTTCGCTTTGTCGGGATAGTAAAAGCTACGAGCGCCATGGCCCGAGGCGCCACTCAGCAGATAAGTGTCGTAGTGGTTTTGACCGCGTAAGAACTCTTTGTAGTGGGTTACTTCCTTGGAAAGGTCGACCTTGTGGCAGGTGGAACAGAATTCGGCCGAACGGTAGAAGTCCTTCATGAACGTTTTCTTGTGGAACGACGGCTTGGCTTTCACGAGCTGATTGTTCACCCACTGAAGCAATTGATTCTCGCTGTAGGCGAACGGGTAGTGCATCGGTTCTTCCAACGTGTAGTCGGCGTTGCCGCGGGTGCTGTCGACCGAGTGAATGGAATGGCACACAGTGCAAGTGATGCCGGCGTGCGCGGTCGGATCGTTCACGTCGTCGTATTCGGGATTGTCGAAAGCGCCGCTCAGGAATGGCACGGGATCATGGCAACCGGCGCAGAACCTCGCCGCCTTGACATCGCCCTGGCGTTTTAGCGATACGGCCCGCGTTTCCCGGACGCTCGCCAGATAAGCCGGGTTGTTGAACGAGCTAAAATGATGGGCGCTGTGGAACCAACCCTTGTAGGCGTCCTGGTGGCATTTCAGGCAATACTCGTCCATCATCAAGGTCTTCGCGGGCACGAAGTCGCCGTTCGCAGTCTTGGCTCGGGACGGCTGGAAGTACTTAACGCCTTCCTGTGAACGGGTCGCATACCAACGCCGCGGATCCTGCGAATGAAAAACCAGCATGGCGCACACAACGGCGCCAACAGCTCCTAAGTAGCCGAGGCCGATCCGCCACTGAATCCGGGGACCGGCTAGTCGGTGCAGCCAGTAGAGCCAAACGGCGGCGACCGGACAGGCCACATGCAACCAGTAGACGATCGAGCGTCCAAGCGGTTGCTTCAATTCCAATCCGCCGGCTCGTGTCAGTAACAATCCGGTTGCCAGAACGGCCACCCCGATCCCAAACAACGCGTATCCGATTCGTATCGCCCGTTTGTTCTTGCGATGGCGAGTTGACCAAAGGTGTCCGACGCCGAAGAGCAGATACGGCACAACAAGCAGCAAGCCCAGCGCTAAGTGGGCGAGGAACATATATTGGTAGAAGTAGTCTTGGAAGATACGTTGCCGCCACGCGAACGTCGCGGCTAGCCATTCCAAAAACGTGATAGACGCCAGGTACACAGAATTGGCGCCAAGCAAGGCGGTAAGCCCAAAGACGATAAATAACAATATTTTGAGACGCGGGCCGACAGCTCGGACATAGACGCGTTTTCCGCGATTAGGGCTCACCGGAATACCGGAGGCGACTTTCGTTGAACCGCCGCCAAGGCCGTTCAAAGAGGCGGTTATAGGATCGTTCGCCGAAGAGTTGGCCATGGAATCCGACATGCGAGCACTCCCGAGAACAACGGGCCCATCAATCTGGAACCTGCGATCGGAATGCCGTTGACACTCCTGTCGCTCGGCTGTTTCAACCACCTATCCGGCACATCACACGCCGAACCGCCTTGGCGCATGGAAGTCAAGGAATTTCCACATGACTTCGCTGGCTTCGTTCATCGATTCGCAGAAATGGAGAGGCAGAGCCAGGCTCATGCCACCCAAGCATCGATTGGCGGAATACGCAGGTGAAGCGACCTTGGAGGTCGAAATGGCGGGAAAGCGGAACGCTTTTCCCGCAAAGCCTCGTTCGCGATGGCGAGAGGTACGGATATCGAAGGGATTCGCAAGCAGATGACGCCAACCAACCGGTCCACCGATTGCTCCTGCGACGAAGCCGTCGAGTTCGGCGAGGCCGGAACGGGACTTCGAAAAGGCCATCGATTCGGGTGCCCACACTGCGGGCCACCGCAAGGCGTCTCACCGCGACGCTCTGGCAACGCTTCACTCGGATACGCAACGAGCGACGCGAACCGCGTCCCTAACGCCACCACGTAGTTTTCGCGGCTAGTGCTGGAACCGCGGGAATCACTTTGGGGCAACCGCATGGTCGGTTTATCGCTCCAACCAGACTGCACGATCGTCACTGGCGCGCGGAACACTAGGTAATCGCCACAGCCCGCAAACGCCGCGGACGGAGTGCCTCCGGTCCCCGGGCTCCCAGACATCCAACCGATAAGCAAGCTGGCGGTGATGATTGCGGTCCGAGCAAGTCGCCGAAAAACCGCCAGGCGACAATCACCGCTGGTCGCCCGCGAGCGTCGAGGAAAAGTGGTCGCAGACATGAATCGGTTGGGCATCTTCAACACGAAATCGACAGTGCGGTATCGGCAGGCGAACGCGGGATCGAGCCAAGCTAGTACGGTCGGCTGACATATTTCAGGCTCAAGGCACTATAGAAATCGCATCCGCACGCGTCAACTGACGGCGGTTCCGCGATCCGGTGGCTGGAACGGGATGGGCCCCATGGCCGCCCGATGGGTGGCCTCATTGTAACCCGAATCACCCGTTTTGAAGTGGTGCACTTTGGCTGGCGAAGCCGATGTGGGGCGGTACGACGGCGCGATGGAATGGGAAATCCGTCGTGCGAGAGGATCCGTGCAACTACGAAAATCGCAAGCCAAGGCCACGAACGCTAAGCGAAGCCACTTTCACTTTCTATGTCTTCTCGGGTTGTGGCTTCTTGGGACCGCGTTTGGTTTTCTGATAGGATTTTAGTGGAATGTTCGCGGCCAATTTCCGGAGAACCCCGACGAACTCAGCGATCGGCATTTCGCGAAACACTCGCCATTGCGGCTCGTCGATCGCGACCCTGGTTCCCCTGTGGGCGCGTCGCAGTTCAGTGCCTAGCGCATGCCCAGAAATTTGGGACGCTGTTTCCGAACCATGGACGGCTTCTATGGCCCCCTTCAGTATGGCTAACACGTCGTCGATGAGGGCGGCGGCCGAAAATACAAACAAGGCCGCTTTGGGATCAACGAATGTCTCAAGCTTGCTCTTCGCGAGTATGGTCATTTCATGAAAAACGGCATCGCTAGTCCAACGATTGAGGTATAATTCCGCAACTTGCACGGCCGTCGCGTCGATGTCGTCAACATTGGTCAAAATTTGGATCTCTTTATCGCTGTTGCGCATCGGTTGCGATATTGTGACCGTCAAGCGCCGCACCGTTATCGGCTGCCCCTCGAGTTCGAGTTCGACGAGTTCCTCGAAGACGGATTCGCCATTCGCAGTGCGATCGGCTTCTACGGGCGGTTTCAGGACCTTTGGCTTGAGCGTGCCATGTTGACGGATGGCGAAGAAGGCGCCTTTAGAGACCACCGCGAATAGGAATTGCAAGGCGCAGAAGTTTTGGTCACCGATCCATAATTGACCGTGCTCGACGGTCTTAAGCACCTGGGGTAATAACGACTGCTCCTGAGCGTGGTCGCATTCGCCGCCTACGACATCCGAAACCAGGCCCATCGTTTCGTCCCAGACCACGATCGTGCGTCCTTGCACAGGCAAGTCCCAATAGGTGCCTAATTCTTTGGCGCGACGCTCGGTCTTCTTTATCGCGTTGCCATCTATCACCTTAACGTTATATTTGCCGAGTGACAACTTGCGCGAAACACCGAGCTTTTGGAGCGTTGATTGAGCCTGCTCAAAACTGTCTTGGACCAACGCCCGGCAGACGTCCGATTCGACCCCGGGCAGCCAATAATAGTCGGCCTCGTCGCTGGCCGTTAAAACCTCACTAAGACAACGCACCGAAGATCGAAGCGAAGCATCCGGTAGAACGACGACCATCGCTGCGACATCGACGAGTTGCGAGAAGAGCAACTCGCCTTCGTCCGACGCATCGGCGTTATCGTAAATAAACTGCTCTAAACGCTCCGGTGCCAGCAGTCGCTCGAAGGCCCCGACTGTCATCACAGTGAACGCCTTGCTTTGCGCGAACTTTTCAAAAATTGGGTCGAGCAACATCCTGGTCGCCTTTCTGATGAGGTGCCGTCTCTGGACGGCCAGAAGGCTATGCTATTCGAACGCTCCTTGGAAGCCATGCCCCATCAGAGCGAGGCTTTTTTCTTGGTTGTCGGGTCGACCCAAGGCGACGCTCCACGGCTGTGCCATGTCGCTGCTGCTTGTCCCACGCCGCTGGAATTTTGCTGATGGGGAAAACGGTAGCGGGACGCTCCTGCCACGGTGTGGCAATCGATTGGATTTCTCGGCGGAGAACCCCACGCGTAGCGCCGGAAGCCCACCGCCATTGTGCCGCACTAGATCACTTGGGGCGACTCGCTATCCGTCGGTGAGAAGCCTCGAGCGGATATTCGTCAACTGGAACGCGGCTCGCATGATTTCACGGCCGCGGATGGCGATTGATGCGCGGAATTCGAAGAGCGGTTCGACGCGTTCCGCCAACTCGACGGTAGCCACCAATGTGTCGCCGGGTCGAGCGAAATTTTTGTAGCGGGCCTGATCCACTCGGACCAAGACGCCCAGGGCGAACTCGTTGAAGTGCGGGTCCGCCGTGTTGTACTCGGCCATTGGATTATGCCAGGCGGCGATCAAGATGCCGGCCGACTGCGTTGCCATCTCCTGCATCATCGCGCCTGGAAAAATCGGCGCGCCGGGAAAATGGCCGGCCAAAAAGAACTCGTCTCCCCGCACCGTCT
The DNA here is from genome assembly GCA_046074805.1 of Planctomycetota bacterium. GTDB lineage: Bacteria > Planctomycetota > Planctomycetia > Pirellulales > Pirellulaceae > CAIXSC01. The sequence continues at coordinate 8,572 of JBJTOW010000855.1, forward strand.
TTTCCGTGACGACCCGCTCCGGAGTGCTCGACACAATCCGGTCCACCATCAAATACGGTGGCCGATGATGCAAGTATTGCTCGACCCGATCAAACCGATGTTCAAACGTTCCCATCCCCTGCCCCATTCCGATTCCTTCCACTTTCCGGGTTGCGACCCGGTAACGTTTGTCCCGTGGATGATGTTGTCACGCGATCAAGTAGCCGCCATCGACCGGCAACGTCACACCGGTGACGAACGCGGCAGCGGATGACGCGAGGAACAACGCGGCCCCGGCGACATCCTCGGGTTCGCCCCAGCGGCCGAGCGGCGTGCGATCCAAGATCGCTTGGCTGCGGGCGTCGTCAGCGACGAGCGGTGCGGTCAATGGCGTGCGAATCCAACCAGGGGCGATCGCGTTCACGCGGACGCCACGCGGCGCCCAGGCGATCGCCAGCGACTTCGTCAACTGCGCGACCCCGCCTTTGCTGGCACTGTAGGCCGGCACAAAACCGCTGCCGAAAAAGCTGAGCATTGAAGCGATGTTGATCACCGCGCCCCGTTGCTCGGCCAGCAGCGGCAGAAAGGCGGTCGAAACCCGCATCATTCCAGTCAGATTCACATCGATGACGCGGGCGAATCCTTCCATGTCGAACTCGCGGCCTTGCCGCAACAGGATTCCAGCGGCGTTCACGAGCACGTCGCACCGCCGCGTCGTGTTACGAATCCGTTCGACATCAGCGGCGCTGCTGACATCCCCCGCGACCACTTGCCAAGCGGGATGGGCACGAGCGCACTCCACGACCTCCGCGTCGCCGAAACCCCACGCGATAACCTCGCAACCTTCCCGGGAAAATGCGGCGGCGATCGCTTGCCCCAGGCCGCTTGTCCCGCCTGTCACCAACACTGTCCGCGGACCGTTTGGCCGATCACCGCCCGCCGTGGAACTAACCGTCATTGGGGAAGCTTTTCCGTTTGAAACCGAGCCAACTGTTCACGATAGATTTTTTGCCGGACGCCCATCCGCACCGTCCGCTCGGACAAGCGAATAGCGGACTCGCGATCGCCAAGTTGGACATGGCCTTCGGCCAGCGTGTCGAGGTAGTTGGGAGTCGACGGCGCGAGCTTGGTCGCGCGGGTCGCCAAGTCGAGCGCTTTGTCGAGTTGTCGGCGGCACCGCGCGGAGAGCCATGCCAAGTTGTTGAGATGCAACGGGCATTCGGGATACTCGGCGACTACCGCCGACAGCTTCTCATAAGTTTGCGTGAAGAGCCGATCGGCCAGTTCACGCTGGCCGGCGGCATCGAGCAGCGGGACGAGCTCTTCGGGCAAACGCACATCGCCCGGCGCGATGGCGAACGCTTTCGCTGCCGCCACGGCCGCCCCTGGAAAGTCTTTGACGGCGACGAGCGCCTTCGCGCGTTCTTTGTGAACGAGAAACGGCACACGCAGATAGCTTTCCACTTCGAGGAAATCGTTTTGGTTGAGCAGCCCGAGCAAGCTGCGGTCCCAACAACGCGAGGCGAGTCCCGGATCGGATTCAGCGACGACATCGCCAAGCAGCCGGGTGGCGTCATTCGACTCCCACGATTCGAAAAATCCAGTGGCGGCCGCCAAGCGGAATTCCTGGGTGGCCTCCGCGGAGTGGCCGCGTTGAGCCAGATTCTTAGCCAACGCGTGGCGAAGGCGGGCGGGAGTGACGATCAACCGTGCTTGAAAACGCTGCTTTTCGCCGAGCTCTTTCCGCTGCGGGTCGTCCAGCTTTCCGTTGGCTATGCCGGCCAACATCAAAGCTTCGATTCGAGTCGGCTCGAGATCAAAGGCGGCCGCATAGCGGTCGGCGGCCGAACGCCAGTTCTTTTCTTCCGAATCCAGGTCGGCAAGCTGCTGGGCGGCTTGCGCCGAATCGACGGCGACCGGTTCAAGAAGTTTACGCGCGTGAGTGATCCAATCGCGAGCGATGTACGTCGCGGCCAGGTTGCTGAGGAACGCCCCACGCGCCGACTTGGGCTCCAGCGTGGCGGCATAGCGAGCGGCGGGTTCGAGCCACCGAGTGAACTCGTCTTCCGACGCGTCGACAGGCGCCGGCCAACGCATCAGCTGATGGATTTGCGTCAAGATTTTCGCCAGCGGAAGCGTGGGATCTTGATGCTTGATCAGCGTGTGCCAAGAGAGCGATTCCGACTGGCGCGTGCCGAAGAAATTCGACATGATGGCGTTCAATGTGTCAGCCTCGCCGGCAAGCTGATCGGCGTGCGAGAAAGCCGGTTCGAGCATTCCGAGGCGGAATTCTAGCGTGGCCAAACGCAGCAATAAGTCGACTCGATTGCGTTTGCGCTGGTCTTTCGCCGGCGCGTCTTGAGCGATCCGTTCCAGCAGAGTGACAACTTCCCGAGCCTGTGTTGTTCGGCCAATGCCATGCAACGTTCGCGCGACATTGGCGGCGAATTGAAAGCGCTGGGTAAAGATATTCGGATCATCGGACTTACCAGCGGGAAAAACCGGCAAAGCATCAAGCCAAGCTTGATCGAACGGGCGACCCGCTTTAACACCCGCGTACTCTAGCGCCTCCTGGTATCGGTTTTGATAGGTCAGCAGCTCAAAGACACTCGTGGGTCGAACAAGCTTAAGCAGTTCGATTGCGTCCTCGGTTCGATCGCTGGTGAGCAGACCTTCCGCCGCCGTCCAAACAACGGGCTGTTCTTCACGCCGCTCGGTGGCGAACTGCTTCAATTCGTCCGCCAACCGTCGGGCATCGTCCGCCAAACCAGCTCGGGTGGAGATCGCCAAATCGCAAGCGATGGAGGAAGCGCGGGCTAGCCCACCGGCCAGCTGTGGCTGGAAAATATTTTGGTTCGCCGCCTCCAGCGGCAATGGAACGGCGACGCCCTTTTCACGCTGCCAAGGGACCAATTCGGACCATTGGCCAGCATCGAGAAGCAACGCGCGCACCAAACGGCTGTCGTCGCCACGCCGGGCAACATCGATCGCGGCCGGCAAATCGCCGCGGGCGCGGAGCAAATGCACCGTTAGCCGCACGGATGGCGCGGACGGTTGCTTGTCCAAGTCCGCGCGAGCCGTGTTGATGCGAGCGTCGAGCTTTCCGGTCACGGCATAAAAAGCGGCCAAGGCCAAGATGCCGGACTCTTGGCCGGTTCCACCCGCCTCGAGCAGCGCCTCGACTTGATCGATTTTGCCTTGGCGTATCAGCCCGACAAGGGGCCCGCGAAGATCCTCCGCCAACTGGCGGATCAACATCGATCGCTGCTGCGGGTTCGGTTCACCCCGCACCAACGCGACCGCCGTCGAGATGCCGCCGCCCACGATAAGTTCGCGGAGCACAGCGGCTCGCGAATCGAATTCGGAACGATGAAATCGCTTAATTTGCTCGGCGAGTTCCGGTGGCGTGTCCGCGAACAGCCCATAACGAAACCGCGACAAGATCGACTCGGCCCGCAGGCGAATCTCGCCATCGGGGTGCTTCCGCGCCGCTTCGAGCGATGGTTGGACATTCAATCCGCCACGCCACAGCCGTTCGGTCGCCGCGTCCCGGACGGCGATCCGGTCGTCGCCCAATTGCGTGACCGCCACTGCGATTTGCTCGGCCGTTAACGCCAACTCTTCCGACGGTTTGGCCGGCACCGGCGTTACTGGCGAAGTCGGCGGCGCCGTTGCGGCCTGGCCAACGGCGCCGATTACGATCGCGAGCTTCAAAGTCATCCACGCCATAATGACCGGCCTTGCGTTGAGTGGGCTGTTGGAAACGGCGGCGTGCATTCCCGTTGCATTTTAAGGCAATTGTGCCTGGAGAGGCGATTGCGGCCAAATCCCGCGTTTCTTTAGGTGAGCGATCAGCCGAGGTCGTTCAATCGGCCCGAGCTATCGCCCAGTTGATCGGTCGTCGCATCAAGGCGGTCGAGCATCGACAGGAACAGATTGTTGAGCGGCGTTTCTTTTTCGTACTTGATGTGCCGGCCCGGCCGGATCGTTCCGCCAGCGCGGCCGGCGAGCACGATCGGCAGATCGTCGTGTCGATGCCGATTTCCGTCGCTCAATCCGCTGCCGTACAGGACCATCGAGTGATCGAGGAGCGTGCCCTCGCCTTCCGAGACGGCTCGGAGTTGTTCCACGAAGTAGGCGAATTGCGATGCGAGGAACTTGTCGATCTTCTGGATTTTTTCCATCTTGTCGCGGTTCGATTGGTGGTGCGACAACTGATGATGGCCTTCGGTGACGCCCACCATCGGATAGGTGCGATTGCTGCCTTCGTTGGCGAGCATGAACGTGCAGACGCGGGTCGCGTCGGTGCGGAACGCGAGCGTCATCAGGTCGAACATGAGTCGAATGTGCGCGGTCTGGTCGGTCGGCACGCCATCGGGCAGGTCCATCTTCGGCGCCGCCGATGCGGAGGAGGAACCGGCGCCGGTCGTCGCGGCCACATCCTGGCGTTCTTGGCGAGCCGTCTGTTCGGCCCGCTGGATGCGCTGTTCCAGTTCGCGGACGCCGGTGAAGTACTCGTCGATCTTGCGGCGGTCGGTGGGACCAAGCGAGCGGCGGAGTGTCCGGGCGTCCTCGGCGACCAGGTCGAGGATGCTTTGACGGAAGAAGTCGCGGTCGCGCAGTTCCCGGTTGCCACCCGCGCTGCCGGTGCCGAACAGCCGTTCGAAAACCAGTCGCGGCTGGATCTCCTTGGCCATCGGCGTGGTGGCGTTCTTCCAGGAGATGGAATTGGAATAAGCACAGCTATAGCCGGAGTCGCATCCGCCGGCTTGGCGACCGCGTTCAATGCCGAGTTCCAACGACGGCAACCGGGTACGGCCGCCAATCCGGTCGGCGGCCGCTTGGTCGACCGACATGCCAACCCGGATGTCCGCTCCCGATGTTTTCACGGGATGAGCGCCGGTGAGGAACGAAGCGGCGGAGCGGGCGTGATCGCCGGGACCGTCCCCCTTCGCCCGGCCGTTGTCCTGGGCGAGGCCGCTGAGTACGACGAGTTCACTCTTGACCGATTCCAGCGGCGACAACGTGTCCGACAGCGTAAAGCCATCACCCGTGGTCGTCGGGGTCCAGTGGTCCATGATCGCGCCGTTGGGAAAGAACACGAAGGCGGACCGGACCGGCGCTTTCGACGGCGCGGCGCCGCGAGCGAGTCGCGGAGTCATCGCTTCGAGCAGCGGCAAGCCGACCGCGATCGATGCGCCAACCCCGGCACCGAAGCGGGCACTACGCAAGAATGAACGGCGATCGAGTTGTCCGTGGTTCCAAGTCATGGTTTTTCTACCTCGCGTTTGCGCATTCGAAACGGTTCGCTGCGGACAATCGCTTCGACCAAGACGGTCGCTCGATAGCCATCGTTCGCCACTCGGCGGCGGATTTCATCGATCACGCACCGGTCCGCGGGGGTCAGTCCGCGGCCCAGAGCGTATGTCAGCATCCGCTCGCTGAGCGTTTTGATGTATTCGGATTTCTTTTCCTTGAGGATCGCGACTAGTTCGGCGGGGCCTGAAAACTTAGCGCCATCGGGCAAGACGCCGGCCGAGTCGACAGCGTGCTCGCCGTCGCGGTCGCGCCATCGGCCGACTGCGTCGAAGTTTTCAAAGCCAAAGCCTAATATGTCCATTTGCTGATGGCAAACAGCGCAATTGGGATCGCGGCGATGAATCTCCAGTGCCTGCCGCAGGGAGGCGTCGGGCTGGGCGGCCTGCGTGGCGGACAGTTCGGGCACATTCGCCGGCGGTTCCGGCGGCGGAGTGCCGAGGATGTTTTCCATGATCCACTTGCCGCGTTTGACCGGCGAGGTGCGTGTCGGGTTCGAAGTGAGCGTCAGGACGCTCGCATGGGTCAGCACGCCCGCGCGGGGCGTGCCACGCAGGCTCACGCGTTGGAATTCGTCTCCCTTCACCGCCGGCAGGCCGTAATGGGCGGCCAAGCGTTGGTTCACGAATGTGAAATCCGCGTCGATTAGCTCCAAAAGACTGCGGTTTTCCCGGACGACCGTGTCGAACAAAAGCTCGGTTTCACGCCGCATATCGGTTCGCAAAGCGGCATTGAATCGGGGGAACCGCTTGGGGTCCGGGGCGACATCGTCGAGTCCGCGCAGGTTGAGCCACTGCGAAGCGAAGTTTTCCGCAAGCGCCCGCGACCGGGGATCGGCGAGTAACCTTTGGGCTTCCGCCACCAAAATCTGCTCGCGTTGCAATTGGCCCTCCTCCGCCAATCGCAAGAGCCGCTCGTCCGGCATACTGCTCCACAGGAAGTAAGACAGCCGCGAAGCGAGTTCGAAATCGCCCAGCGTTCGACGGGCTGGTGGGGTATCTGAAGCCGCGGGCGAGGACGGCGCCTTCGCTGGGGACTCGGCGAGTTCTTCCCGTTCCACTCGAAAGAGAAAATGCGGCGAAACCAAGACGGCCGCAATCGCCACTTCGATCGCCTTGGAAAAATTCGCGCCGCGGTCGACAACACGCTGCGCCAGGTCCGCAAACGCTTCAACTTCGCCTGGCCGCGGCGAGCGGCGGAAGGCGCGGCGAACGAACGGCGCAAGGGTGTCCCGCGCGGCTTCGCGGGACGAACGTCCCCCCTCAGGCAGCACGAGCCGCAGCCGGATCCGCGCAGTCGAATCGGTGCCCGAGGAGGACTCGGCGTCAAGCGGCCCTTCGAGTTCGAACACGCCGATCGACAGCGGCGGCGGAGCGGCGGCGGAAGAGGCGGAAGAGGCGGGAGAGGCGGGAGTGGCCGGATTCGCCGGAGTTGCATTCGCCGGAGTTGGCGTGGTTGGCGATGGAGTAGCCGGAGCAGGCGTTGCCGCCGGCGTTGCTGTCGGAGAGGGCGTTATCGCAGGAGGCGCTGGCGCCGGAGACGCTGGCGCGGGAGGCGCTGGCGCGGGAGACGCTGGCGCCGGAGACGCTGCCGGATCTTTCGCATCGGCGTAGTGCGCGGCGAAGCGTTGCGGGCCGGCGGGCAGTTTGAGGCGATGTTCGTAGAACCGAGGTTGTCCGGCGGTAGCCGTCACCGTGAACTCGGCGACTTTCGCACCATTCACATGCAGTTCCATCCGCGGGGCCGGTCCGCCGGCTTTGGGACTGGCGGCGCGAACCTTGATCCGGTAGTCACCAGCGCGGCCCGTTTCGAATTCAGCGGTGACCGCTCCGGGGCCCGCAATGTTATGGATTCCAAAAAGAGACGGCCGAGCGGAGCCGGACGTTTTGAGGTCGTTGCCGCGCCGGGCTTGTTTGAACGGCTTGGGAGATTCGGCGGAGGCCATCGCGGCGGCGGCGATCCGTTCGGCCGCCGCGAGATACTTTTCAATCAACAGCGGGGAAATGGTGAGCACATCGCCAATGTTGTCGAAACCATGGCCGACATCGTCGGAGGGAAAGTCCTCGGCGGGCCGGAACTCGATGCCGAGTAGATCGCGGACCGTGTTGTTGTATTCCACTCGGTTCAGTCGACGAATGGTGACTCGCCCGGGATCGAGCGTCGTAGCGTCATCGCAATCGAGTTGGAAGAGGACGCGTTCCAAATGGCGAACGAGGCTTTGACGCTCCTCGTCCGACAAACGGGGGCGGTTGGGTGGAGGCATAGCTCCCGACTCGATCGCGGCAAGGACCGCTTCCCAAGTCGCCCGGTCGGCGGCGATCGCCGCATTGTCGCCATACTGGCTGAGGTTAATGTCGCCTTCCGTTTTTTTGTCGCTGTGGCAAGCGAAACAATGTTTGGCGAGCAATGGCCGCGTTCGTTCAGCGAACGGCGCCACGGGCCGTTTGGAGGTTGCGAGCGGTTCGGCACCGCTGGCCGAACGGTGGGGCAACGAGGGGAGCAGCGCCGCCGTGGCGATGAATATAACGACGAACTTGTCGAACCCCGATTTTAGGGCGAACGCTTGAGAGGCGTGCGTGGCTAAACTGCGAGCGGCGTGAGTCATTGTCCGGCGCCTCGACGGTAGGCGTTGAACCGTTCTTGGTATTTGGCAGGTGGGTCGGAGCGGCCACCGGCGTCGCGGTTGCCCCGGAGAGTGTCGTTAGCGGCGTTCACCGATCGGCGGCGATCGGCCGCCGGTCGCAAGCCGAGGCTGCGGAGCGAATCGCTGAGTTCGCGGCGAGCGGCCGGATCGGGCTCGTTGGCGCCGCGTTTCAGGGTTTCCCAGCGGTTGACGAATTTCCGCAGGTCGTCCGCCGACCAGCCGAGCCGATCGAGGAGCTCCTGGTTGGGAGCGTCCTTTTGATCTTTCAGGTAGTCGAGTACCAGATCCGTGGCGCGGTTGGCGTAATCGAGGTTCGCCGCGTCCCCCTCCGCAACGGGTCCTTGCGGTTGTTTGCGACTGAAGGGCGTGTCGCCAGCGACTCCACCGCCACCGGTCATCCGTTCATCGCCCGGAGGCGGATCGCGACGTGTGCCCAAAGTCGGCAAGCTCGGATCTGGCTGACCATTGTCCGGGCCGTTGTCCGGCTTACTGGCCGAGCGATCGTCGGAAGGGGTGGCGCTCGCGGCCTTTGGATTGGTGGGATTGCCGGGGGCGTCGGGATTGTTGGGTTTGGGTTTCGCGTCTTCCGCGCCGGCCGTTGGGGCGTTGGTATCCGAGCCGCCGGGCTTACCGTTGCCCTGGGTCGTCTGCGTTCCCGAGCCCTTTTCGCTGCCCGACATCGGGTTGGCGGGAGGCGTCCGGTCGCCAGGGTTTCGGGGCTGATCGGACGGCGTGCCACGGGCTTGGTCGCCGGCGCGTCCGGAGGTGTCCCCCGTTCCCTTTTCGGCGGCTTGGCCGGCTCCGTCGTCGCCAGCGGAACTGCTGCCAGCCGTGTCGTTACCGGCTTGTTTCGCGCCTTGCCCACCGCCTCGTTTGCCGCCACCGCTCTTGTCGCCGTCGGCCCCGCCTTGGGAATCGGAATGGCGTTTACTGTTAGGGGGTGCGGATGGATCCGCCGCATCGGTCGGGGCGTTGTTGTCGGGCGACATGTTTTTGTCGCGGTCTCGATTGCTACCCTTGGGAGCGGGCGGGGCGGCTTGGTCCTTGGAAGCTTGCCCCGCACCCGATTGTCCCGCAGCGCCAGGCGTCTTCAGGGGCGGACGTTTCGCAGGTTGTTCTTCCGGCGTCTTTTTCGGACTTTCCCCTGGCTGTTGGCCTTCCGCAGCCTGGTCGATCTCGGGATTACGGGAATTGTTGAGTTCGGATTGAGACGGACGGCCGCCCCGCGTGTCTTTTGCGGTCGCGTCCGTCGGTTTCCCTTGCGATTGAAGCCGTTCTGGCGACTCCGATTGGTCACGGCCCGATTCGGCCTGTTTCTTGAGGAATTCGAGCGTCCGCTCGAAAGCCTCGCCATCATCTTCAGCCGGTTTCGACGGGCCCTCCGGGGATGTCGACCCTGACGGCACGTCGCTCGGTTTTTCCCCCACACCTTCGTCACCGGGCTGCGGCTGGCCACCGGGCTTGGGACCGTTCGTGGGCTTGCTACTGGCTGGCTTGCTGCCTGTCCCCGTATTTGAAGACGGCTGCCCATCTGGCTGGTTATCACCCGCTGGAGCATTTCCGGACGGCTCGCCGCTCTCGGCTTTCTCCCCGGTTGACGGAGCAACGCCAGACTGCTTACCTCCGGGCTGTTTACCACCGGCCTGCTGGCCACCATTCTGCTTGCCACCAGTCTGCTTGCCGTCCGCCTGCCCGCCGCTGGCTTGTTCGTCACCGGCCTGTTTGCCTTCCGCTTCTTCGCCTCCGGACTGATTCCCTCCAGACTGTTTCCCTTCCGACTTCTTTCCGCTGGACTTCTTGCCTCCGGACTGTTTGCCGTCCGAGGGCTTGGGCTGGTTGGAATTGTCGCCAGACTCCGACTTACCGTCGGAGTTTTCGGGCGAATTGCCGTCACTCTTTGGCGACTTCGTGTTCTCAGGTTCGGTGGCTTGCGGGGGTTCCTGACGCTGTTTGTTGGGAGTTGGCTTGCCCTCAGCCGGTCGATTCTCTTCCGGCATCGGTGTTTCTGGATTGGGTTTGGCCGATTCGTCATCAGACGTTGGCTTGCCGCCGGGTTTTTGATCGGTCTTGTCCGGACCGCTCTGCCCCGATTTTTCCTTGGACTCCTGCTTGGACTCCTGCTTGGACTCGGCCTGGGAATTGGATGGGGAATTTGGCTTCGCGTCCGGTTTGGATGGCTTCTCCGGCGGCAGAATCTCGACGGTCAGTTCACGCGAGCGGCTTTCGCCGAGTGCCGGGTTGCTGGGAAGATGGATCGTCGTCGTCTTGGGCTCAGCTAGATTTTGACCGGGGCGATTGTCGCGGGCGACAACCACGATTCGCAGTTGGTCACCGGCACGGAGTCCATGTTCGCCGGGGACGAAGATCCAGCGGCGCTGGACGGGACCAATCAGTCCGCTGGGGTCGCTGAAAATCGTGTGTAGGAAAGACGACTGGGGACGCTGTCCGCGGGCTTCGATTGCCAGTTGAGCGAGGCCAAAATCGGGGTCGACCGCGCGGATTTCCAACGGTAGTTCGCCGTCAGCCGGAATCTGAACCGCGGCTTCAGCCGGAGAGAGAATCTCGACCTCCGGCGGCACATCGGGAATCACTTCGATTCGATGCAGGATTGGGGTCGACGACCGTTTTCCGCTCGGAGTTTCGAAACGCACGATGTAGGAGCTGTACTTCGGGCCGGTGCGATCTGGAGCCAGTTCCAATGGCACTGTTTGTCGCGCCGTGGTTCCGTCGACCTTCAAGTGAAGAACGCGATCGGCGGGCGTCGGCTGGCCGCTATCGCTGGCCGGGTCAAATTCAATCCAGGCGGCTCGAATGGGTTGGTTCGCGACAGCGGTCAGCGTGACTCGGGTACCTTCCCAACCGCTCAGGTCGCCCTGACGATCAACGATCCGCCGGGGACGTTTCATGTAGCCTGGGTAATCATATTCCACTCGATCGACCAGGATTCTTGGAGCGGCAGTGGCGGCAAGTTGGAACGTGGATGACAAGGCGTCGCCAGCCTCAACGCGATAGGTCAACGATTGCCGCAGACCATCGTTCTCCGGCGGCAGTTTCGCGGACCAAAGGCGACTGTCGGCGGCCGGAGTCATGGTGACGCGGCGTTCCGTCGTTTGGCCGTCCTCGGTCGAGTACAAAAGCTCTACCGTGTCGGATGCGTGGAGACCTGCCAACTGGGCGGTGACGGTCACGGTTTCACCGAGGTAGACGATGGTATCGCCGGGAAGGACCTCAAGGATGCGGACGCGTGCCGGGCGGGCGATGTCCGCCCACGGAACCAATAGCCGCTGGACCGACGGGAGCGGATCCTTTGGCGACAAAATCTTGTAGGCGCCAAGCAGCACCGTTAAAGCGGCCAAGGTGTAACCGAGGCGGATGGCCGGGGCGAAGTCGACAGCGTTTGCCGAATCCACGTGAGCCACGTCGGCCGCCGCTCGCTGCTCAATCGTTCGCAGCACGGATTCATGAACACCCACTGGTTGCTGTCGCAACATCAGGTAGTTGATCAAGCTATTCCGCAGGGACGGCTCGGCGCGTTCGATCAACCGGGCCGCATATACCGGATTGATCGCGCGTAACGCGTGCAATACGACGTGGCGAGCGGCATACCAGAAAAGGCCACCGATAAGAGTGACGAGCAGCGTCCAGCGTCCGAATGCTCCAACATCGCCCACCCAGTGGTCGATGATCACCGCCGCCATCAAGAAGAGCATGGCGGCCAGCAGTCCCAATAGCAGCCGCGTTGCGAGATCGGCGACCTTGATATGCCGCCGGGTTCGCGTGATTTGGCTGACGATCCGCGTCGCGGGTGAAAGATCGGTGGCCATCGCTACTTGCCCTCTTGAGGGACGGGGCGGACCGCCGCAAACACGCTGCTCGCGAGCCGCCGTCGGGAATTATACCCTGCCACCGGCGGCCGTCGTCGATTTCCCGATTTAGGTCCGCAGTCCAAGGAATACGGCAGTTGTCGGCGAATTCATGGCGAACGCTTGACGCAGTTCGTTCGCTCGGCCGTGGAACCGCGACTGTTCGGCCCCAGCCAGGAAATCCGACATCCAGTGGTCCGCCGCTTGGAGTCGGGCCGCGGTCAGTTCCGCGATCCCGAGAATCAATTTCGCGGCGATGGCCGGGTGAGTGGCCGCGAGCGAGTCGAATTGCGTGCGGTCGAGGCGGGCGAAGGTGCAAGCTGAATCGCATGTCACCGTTGCGGAATGCGGCGCCGCACGGAGAAAGCTCAGTTCGCCCAAGATACTGCCCGGTCCGGCTTCCAAGATCGTTTGTCCCGCCGCGTTTTGGCCCGGCAAGGCGACTTTGACCGAACCGAGGACAAGCATCCACAAGGCGCGTTCCGCTTGGCCGGCGGTCAGCACGGCGTCACCCGGCTGAAAAATCCGCAGCTCACACGCGGCGAGCAACGTGCCGAGTTCATCGGTCGCGAGCGTTTGCAGTGATTCGAACCTGGCCAAATGGGCCGCGGTGATGCCGTGGGTCATGACGAGGGCCTCCGCGAAATACGCTGGATGCTAGGTGGAACGCTGGTGGAAGCGAAGACAACGCAGAGGTTGATTCTAACAGATCGCGGACCGGCCGGTATTGTAGGGCGTTTTCCCCTGTCGACCGTTAAGCCTTCGCTCATCGCAAACAACTAGCGGGAGCACGAGCCGTGCGGGGAAATGCGGCGCGGGGTAATACGGGACAAGGCACGACAGCGGGGGGAAATGCGGTCCAGGAAAACAATGCCGCCCCGGCCGAGTGTAGCGGCTGGGGCGACTTGTCTATTTAAGACGCTTGCGCTACGGCAGGTCGATGGTCCGCAGGGCCAGCGCACCGTCGTCAGCTTGAGTGACGATCACGGCTTGCGAGTCGTTCAACTTGTCCAACTGCACGACCCCCGACAATTCCTTGATCGTGTCGAAGCCTTGGCCGCTGG
>JBJTOW010000856.1:0-2590 GCA_046074805.1 Planctomycetota bacterium
CCGCCCCTTGATAGCGGCGAAAAAACTCGACCTGAATCATCAGCCAATCGGCGAACTGACCGTCGCCAACGGACAAACGCAGATCGAGATCGCTCCCTACGCCTGGATCAGTGTGGAAGGCCGTTGGTCATGAGCACGGCTGTGGGTTAAACGTCGCCACAGCGAGATCTCCCTGACGTTCAAGTCAGGTAAGCCGATCATGGAACTGTTCGGCCGATCGTTGGCTCGGTCTCGACATGTGGCTGAGATTGTCGGTCGCGCCTGTGACGAGAGCCCCAGCCGTTTAGCCAGCGGTTGATAAGCGCAGGGATGCACGCCATGGCGGCCGGCTTGCGAATGACCCAGTGGCGCGCAGTGTTAATGCGTCGCCACGCTAGATCTTCGCCGAACCGGCGTTCCGGGGGTGGCCAAATGTCGCCGGGAGGCGGTCCGCCAAAGGCCGTCTCATAAGCTTCCAGAGTCCGACGATACTGCGTGTCGAAACGGCCCGCCTCCTTCTTGCCTCCCAGCGTCGGACCATGATGGAGCGGTTCGCGCAGAACCTGTTCGCAGAACGTGCCCCAGTAGTCCCGCGTGTACACGAGATGCAGGTGCCACACTTGATCGACCTCCTCGCTCGGCGTAACCGCATGTCCCGCAGTCATAGCGAGGAACACGAACCGCCGGTATTCGTGGACGACGCGCAGTGAATAACCGATAGTCCAGCCGTTTTCGCGCGCCAATCGCGCGGTAAACGTGAGTCGCGCGTTCGGGTCATCCAAGCGGTGCGCCGTGATCCGCTCCCACAGTTCCCGATTTTCTGATCCCTTGACCATTTTTCACCTCGTTTTGAGGCTGCCTGGGCTACCCACCGCATCCGCCACAACCGCCGCAGCCACCACAGCCGCCGCAGCCACCACCTCCATCGCCACCACCTCCATCGCCCCCGCCGCACCCGCTACAGCCACTGCCATCACCGCCACTTGACTGCTTGGTGTAGTCGGCAACCATACCGGCAAGCGGCGCGTGGAGTGTCGGATCGAGTGCCGCGATGCCGAGCACTGCGACTGCCATCGGCAGCATCGCGTCGGTCATCGGATCGATGGCACGCGTTTTGGAATGGCGCTCAGCGTCCAGCATCTCCTTCGCCTCTCGGAGCACAGCTTCGCCTTGGCGTGTGAGACGCGGAGCTTTCGCGATCTGCAAACCAATAAAGCAAAGCGAAACGCACGTTACAACGACGATCGCCCGGACGTCACCCACGACGAACCCAGTGCCAATCAGGATAATCCCCAACGCGAAGGGGACCACCAGAGGCGCGACAATCAGCCATAGGGCGGGTGTGCCCCACCAACGATCGACGACCAGACCGCAACGCTTCAATCGCGACTCGTCGACTTCATCCACCATGCTCATCGCGACCTTCAATGCGGCCACCGGCGGCACCGCCCCAACCGCCGCGATACGATCGTAAAAGGACAAAAGCAATGGTGGCGCGCCCGGAGGTGGCGGCGGCAGATTGAATGGCGCCTCCGGATCCAGTTTGTCTGTCTTATTCACGCCATCGCCACGCCCTATCAAGCTTGCCATACCCGTAAGGGCGAACCGCAAGCGATCGCTGGGATTGGCGAGTAAGGAAAGCTCTAAAGGTTCTATGTCGGCCAACGTGATATGGGGATCGCCCGGCGGGACGACCTTGGAACGCGTCCACAGAGCGAATCCAACCGATAGAATCCCGACGATGGCAAAAGCGACGAATCCGTCATCCATCGCTGCCAGCAATTTTATAGCAAAACTCATTAAACCACCTCGTTTTACTTTTTAATGTGTCGCCAATGTTGCGGTCGAATAGCCGAAGCGACGCCATTGCAAAATAGACGCGAATAAAACGCGGTCCCCAGGAAACCGCCCGCAACACGAGTCTCTGCCGCCCGAACCCGCCATGCTGATCTCTCCGCGTTAATCGAGTATGATCCCGGTCGTAGATATCCCAACCAACGCATCCGGATGGCTCGCGATATAGGCTGAGGTCGGGGTTCGAACTCTATCCTTCATGTTGGATTCGTGCCGCTGTGCGATTAAGGACATTGTCCACGATCGAGCAAAGCATTTTCAGTTTCTGTGTTTGCGAGTCTTGCACGAACCGAACGACAATGATAATAGCACTAACGCAACTAAGCACCGTCACCGCTATTGCGATACACCATGGCATTACAATGGCCGCAAAAACATCTTGATAATTCCCGTTTCTATCCTCATTGTTTCAAATCATCGCCTAAACATGGCGGGAACGAAATCGCGTTGACTTACACGCCAAGAACCGTAATCAGGTCATCGAAGGCCGATTCCTTGCCGACTGCCCCAAGCTGGCGACGAGAACCCCGCAGCGCGCTCGGCGGTTTTGCACTCCCCTTTCTCCCGCAACCGGCGTTCATGGGCGTATTCACATGATCAATCACGGCGAGCACCCACCGATGTATCAGCCGAGAAACCTGGGACAATCGGGCGCTAAATTGAAGTTTTTTTGGCAGCCGATCGTGTAAACTAACGAAACGTAGCGAGCTGGACGCTTCCGCCCTTGGAGTGCGGGCCCGAAGGCACCGCTTTCCCC
>JBJTOW010000857.1:0-3090 GCA_046074805.1 Planctomycetota bacterium
CCAACATCGTGCTCGCGGACGAAATCAACCGGGCCCCGCCGAAGACGCAGGCGGCGATGCTGGAGGCGATGCAGGAACATCGTGTGACGGCCGTGGGAAAGACGTTCCCGCTCGATTCGCCATTCCTGGTGCTCGCCACGCAAAATCCGGTCGAGCAGGAAGGCACCTACCCGTTGCCCGAGGCGCAGCTTGACCGCTTCATGTTCCTCATCGAACTCGACTACCCTTCGGAAGACGAGGAAATCCGAATCGCGCGGACGACAACAGGCGGGAGTTTGCCTTCGCTCGCCCACCTGCTGGATGGCCCGCAGATCGTGCGGCATCAGGAATTGGTGCGGCGGGTGCCGGTTCCCGACCACATCTACAACTACGCTGCCAAACTTGTGCGCAAGACGCGCCCTCAAGGTTCGACCGCCCCAGCCTGGCTGAAACCGCTTGTGTCGTGGGGCGCGGGGCCGCGTGCCGTCCAGTGTTTGATACTTGGGGCGAAGGCCCGCGCCGCGTTGCTTGGCAGCTACATGACTCGGCTTGAGGACATCCAGCAGGTGGCCGAACCCGTGTTGACCCACCGGATCATCACCACTTTCGCCGCTCAGGCGGAAGGCGTCGACGCCAAGCAGATCGTGCGCCGTTTGGTGGCAGAAACCCCGTCGGACCATTCCTAGAGCGGCGGCGAACCGTCATGTCGGTCGATCGAAAAGTCCGTTCCTTCCTTGACCCGCGAGCCGCCTCGCGTTTGGCCGCCGTGCCGCTGTTCGCGCGGCGTCCGATGCTCGGCGGCGTCTCGGGGCGGCACACCAGTCCGCATCGCGGATCGAGCGTGGAATTCGCCGAATACCGAAAATATGTTCCGGGCGATGACCTGCGGCGACTCGATTGGCGCGCGTACGGCCGTAGCGATCGATTCTACGTCAAGGAATTCGAGTCGGACACGAACCTGCGTTGTTGTCTGGTCATCGATACCAGCGGCTCGATGGGTTTCGGCTCGAAAGGCGTCACGAAACTTGAGTTCGCGTTAAAGCTCGCAGCCACTTTGGGCTACCTGGCGATTCAACAGGGAGACGCGGTGGGGTTGAATGCCGTCGCAGAGGGCGTCGTCACGCAACTGCCGCCACGCCGCAACCCAGCCCATCTTTCGGCGTTGTTTGACCAGATGGAGCAACTGAAGCCAAAGGGGGAAACCCGATTAGTGCCCACGTTGCACGAACTGTCGGAGACGATTCGCCAGCGGGCGCTTGTGGTGATCATTTCCGATTTCTTCGTCGAGCCGTCGGAGCTGCGCGGATGTTTCCAGCATCTGCGGTTCCGCAAACACGATGTCGCGCTGTTCCATCTGCTCGATCCCCAAGAGATCGACTTCGACTTCCGCCGGCCGATGCGGTTTATCGACTTGGAGGGGGGACCCGCGATTTTCGCCGAGCCGAACGACATCGCCGACCGTTACCACAAAGCGTTGCGAACCTATCTTGAAGACCTTCGCCGCGTCGCCCTCGAATCGGGACTCGACTATCAACCGATCAAGATCCACGAGGATTACGAGCAGGCGTTGATGCGGTTTCTTGTGGGCCGGGCAAGCCGAAGGGGTGGCCGGTGAACGTGCTGCAACCGCTGATTTTGGCCGGGTTGCCGCTCGCCGCCCTGCCCGTGATTATCCACCTCATCAACCAGCGTCGTTTTCAAACCGTTCGTTGGGGCGCGATGATGTTCCTGGTCGCGGCCAATCGGATGGCCCGGGGCTACGCGCGACTGCGGCAATGGCTCATCCTCGCCCTACGGGTTCTCGGGCTGATCGGCCTTATCGTCGCGGTCAGCCGGCCGCTGGCCAGCGGTTGGTTGGGATTGGCGGCGGGTGGCCGCATCGACACCACGATCATCCTGCTCGATCGATCGTCGAGCATGAGCCAACAGGAGCCGGGGGCGAGCCGCTCGAAGTTGCGGGCGGCCGTCGAGCAACTTGCGACCACGCTGCGTCTGCTCGGCTCGAACCGCTGGATTCTGATCGATAGCCAAACTCGGACGCCCCAGGAACTGAAAGATCCGGACGACTTGTTGCGGTCGCCGGACGCCGATCCGACGAGCGCGGCGTCGGATATTCCTGGTCTGCTCGACGCCGCCCGCCAATATGTGCGGGACAACAAGACGGGGCGAACCGAAATCTGGATCGCGTCCGATCTTCGGCGTTCGGATTGGGATGAACAGAGTGGACGATGGGAGGGACTTCGTTCCGCTTTCCTGGAATTTCCCCAGTCGATCCGCTTCCACCTGTTGTCGTACGCCGACAACGCTGCGGACAACATGTCGGTGCGAGTCACGAATGCTCGGCGACGGCGTACGGCGGCTGGAGCGGAGTTGCTGCTGTCGTTGTCTTTGACGCGCGACGAGCCTTCCGCGACTCCAATCTCCGTTCCGCTGCGAATCGAAATCGATGGCGCCAGTTCGGAGTTGGCCGTGGAGTTCTCCGGGAACCGCCACGAATTGCGCGACCACCCGGTGCCACTCGACGCCGCCCAGGAACGCGGTTGGGGACGCGTATCGCTGCCGACGGATGGCAACCCATCTGATAACGAGGCCTACTTTGTGTTCGCGCCGCCGCCGCGGCGTCAAACGGTTCTTATCACGGACCAAGCCGCCAATGAAGCGGCGCTGCAAGCCTCGGCGGGCATCGCGCCCGATCCATCGCTTACCAGTGGCGTGGATGTGGTCGGGGCCGATCAACTTGCGAGCGTTGATTGGGACGCGACGGCCCTTGTGCTCTGGCGTTCCCAGTTGCCGCTGGGCGAGACGGCTGTCGTTGTGCGCAGGTTTATTGACCGCGGTGGCCAGATCGTCTTTTTTCCACCGGATACAGCGAGCGAATCCGTTGACAGTTCGTTCCTGGGCCAACGCTGGCGAAGTTGGGTCGAACCGGCCTCCGAGTTGGGCGTTGAATCCTGGCGTGGAGACCAGGATCTGTTGGCGAACACGCAAGATGGATCGTCGCTACCTGTCGGCGAATTGCGGATTCGCCGCTATTGTCAGTTGGAAGGCGACGCGGTTCCATTGGCGACGCTGAAAGGCGGGCAACCGTTGTTGGCCCGAGCGCCAACTGAT
>JBJTOW010000858.1:0-2967 GCA_046074805.1 Planctomycetota bacterium
GAACTCCGTTTCGCTTCCACAATCCAGACGACGGTCTCTGATTTTCGCAGAAGGGCGAACTCCGCGATCTTGAGACCTTGCTGGATCGCACGATACGCGGTGCTCTCCTCAATCCGAAAGCACGCACCATCGGAAAAGGGACCGAAGGTCATGCCAGACTCGTCAAAGGTCACCATCGCGATCTATTCTCCCAGCGCCAAGTTTACTTCCTGTTCGTAAAGCCGAATCGACTCCGCGACGATCTCGTTGTCCGGCATCCCGTCGCGCAGATCGCTCGCGTTCCAGTCGCCGTTGCTGGCTGCCAGCAACGGAATCGACATCTTTTTCTCCTGCGCGATCAGATAGAGTTTTTTCACCACGAAGTACGAGTGGCTTGCCAAGAAGAACTGAATCCCGCGTTCGGCGAGTCGCGCGACGATGTCCAGAAGCGTGGTCAAGGCGTGCGGATGCAAGGCCGACTCCGGTTCGTCCATGAAGATGACCGACTGTGGATTCAAATAGCGATTGCTCAGAAGCGTGTCGAGGATCGCGATCTTTTTGATTCCCTCTCCCGTCACTCCAATCGGAAACCTCTGCGGGCCCTTCTTGAAATACCACTTCCCGACGCTCTCGTCGTACTCGACTTTCCCGCCGAACATGTCGTCGAGTTCCTTTCGGGACTGGGCGAACTCTGGATAATTCCTGCCGCGAGTCGGACCGATCCGCAGCGCCTTGGCGAGATCGTAATAGGTGTCGTCGAAACCGAACCTTCGATCTTTCTCGCGAGACTCCAAGATCAAAGAATGAAGGGAGAGGACTTCCTTGGCCGGCAAGAAAATCGAGTCGCTTGTACGTGGGGGGACGTGATTCTCAAGCTCCGTGATTTGGCGAGTCGTTTCGCGACCAAAGCTGTAACTGAATGGCTTCCCATCCAAGGTGCAACTGAATCGGAGCGGTCGTTCTTGGCCCTTTGATACGAGGTCGCCGATCTTGTCCGCCTGAAACGTCCAGTGGAGTCGGTCGGCGAGGATCTCGGAGGCCGTACGCGGCGAGTCGCCGCGTTTGTATTCCTCAAGCGTCTTCAGGGCCGTATAGAGGGCTTTGAGCAGAAACGTTTTTCCGTTCCCATTGGGCCCAATCACGAGATTGATCGGTCCCAGTCCCTCCCAGGCGACATTGGTGAGCGGACCGAAGTTGGTGAATTGCGCTTTCGTAATCACTGAAATCCTCCGAGCACCCGATCCCGGTCTATGCGATCCCACTCCACGGCCCGCGCCTCGGGCCACGTTAGTCCAATTCGCCGTCCGGGAACAGCCGACAACTGCGATCCCCCGGTCCGAACCACGCCATCCTGCGAGCCATCCTAAACAATGCGATGGTTCACTTTTTCGCGTACGACTCCTGTAACTCCCTTAGCATTTTGTCGTCCTTTGTCTTCCATTCCTCACGACCGTTGACCGAACTCCCCAGAATGACATCAGCGGCCGTCGAGGGGGAAGTGAATACGTAGTCCTGCGTGAAAACGTACTTTCCGCTCTCCGACGTGAGCACGCCGTTCGCGATGAGCGCCGCGCGCAGTTCTCGGATGTATCCGTGGCCGGACTCCACTTCGCTAGCGGCAGCCGTGCTTGCAGTGACGACAACAAATCCTTCTGGGGTCTCCGCCCCTTCCGTCTCCGCCCCACGGCCGGACAAGAACAGCCGCGTGTCATGCTTTGTTACGGCCGCCATGGGCGAGAAAACGTTCACCCCGAGCAGCGGGAAGCAGAGGAGCATTTCCGCCAGGAAGCCCTCCGCGTCCGCGATATCGGCTTCCGACCGTGTTGGCTGAGTTGGGCCGTTTCCGTCGTCGAGCACGCAACGTTTGGGATGGGGCGCAAGTTTAATCGGCGGACCGACCAAGACGTAGACCCCAGTGCGATTCAATTCCCGTCGCTGCTTGGCGTCGGCCATCGAGGCGGGCGGCACTACGAGCATGGATCAGTTTTAAAGCCATCTACATTCTGTCTCCATTTACGGCCTTTGGAAACGCAAAGCGATAGCAGTTCTATGTGGATTTCCGCAAAATCGGCCCGCTTGGGCCAAAAAATTCCGGATTAAATAAAGCTCCGCCGATTCGAGGCTCGTTTGACATTAGCTCTCCTCGGCCGGCACGACGTCCTTTCCCGTCTCGCGTATCACGTCGATGAGTTGTGGAAGGTCGGACGTACGGAAGAGTTTGACTTGGTTGTCGTCGAAGATTCGGCGTACCAGTTTTTCGGACTCGCGGTCTTTCGGCCGAAACTTGCCAACGACGACCAGTTGCAGCGCACCGAGTTTCGAGTCGCTGTGCTCGAAAAGCGACCGCCCCTCGACCGCCCATGTGCATGCCGACGCCGTCACGGCCTGTGCTGAATGCGCGGCCGTGAAGCGTACGGGGGTGATGAGGTTGAATCGTCCGTTTTGAAAGCCGAACGGCACGTCCATCTCGCGTCCCAGCACCGGAACGGGGACGCGCAGATCACGGCGGATTTTGGACTGAAGGCCCGCCGCGGCTAGTTTCTCGCCCAAAACGCGGCGCAGCGACTTCGACGTCGCTCTCGGCTTCGCTGCGCCTCCGCCGAGATACTCGTCGAACAGCGCACGCAAGTCGGCCTCGGGGTCGATCACTTTCATCGGCCGGGGTGGGGTGAGTTGAATCAGATTCGCACGCTGGGCGATGAACCGTTGCAGGTCGTCGAGCGTGGCGACGTCGTGTCCCTCCCGCTCGATTCGCTCGACGATGCCCTGCTTGAATGAATTGATCCGTTCCCAGTCGTGCCCCTCCGCGCCGAAGAATCGTCGAATCCGGGCGTTCGTGCGGGTCGTGAGCGCCTTGAGAAAACTCCGTTCCGGACAAAACAACAAGACTCCGACATTCGCCGCTTCCAGCCGCCCCAAGTCCGGGCAGTACTGAATCAGACTGAAATAGCCCTTGGCCGGATGTTCGCTCATCCTCGTTCCTCCTCG
>JBJTOW010000859.1:0-10727 GCA_046074805.1 Planctomycetota bacterium
AAGGAGGCGGTGGCGCGCGGTCCGCTCGCCGCGAGTCGAGTGCCACATAAGGCCGCCCACAACCTCCAAGGCCCCTAAAAGCACCCATGCAATCACGCTGCCAAGCCCGTGATCGGTGGGAGGTGGCACCGGCGCGAAAACAGCCGAACGGGCGATAAACAGCGGGCTGGGCTGTCGCCTCCGTGGACCGCGTCCCGGCTCCTGTAGTCCTTTGTTCCCGCCGACGGGCTCGTTCTTGCCGCCAGTGGCGCCGACGGCGCTGTTCGACGCCGGCACCGCTCCGCCGGCCGACAAATCCGCCCCCCCTCGCTCAGATTGTTCTCGTTCGAATTGGTCGAGGAACGGCGATTGATACGACCACAGCCGGACATTGAACGCGTCGAAGGTCATATCTTCGTTCATATCGCCGCGTTCACCCAATTGTTTGAGCCGTTCGGGAACGTCCAGAACGCAGCAGATCACCGGAAACGCGATGTTGAATACCGGTCCAGACTTATCTCCCTTGCCACTGGAGAGTCGGACCTCGGAGTCGCCCAGCGGCACCATGACATCGAGCTGGTAATAGTGGCCGATGCCGAACCGATCTTTGATTTCGGGATCGTTGAGCACTACTTTGGTCACGCGTCGCGCCCGGCCATGCACGTGGAAGCAACGTCCGTGCTGTTCGCCCGGTTTGTTGAGCAATTCGGCTAAGGCGAACGGTCGCGCCAACGGCTGCATTTCCGCCACATCGACCCGGGAAACGGCGGCCAGCATTTGGTAGAAGCACTCGGTGTCCGCCGACGTCAATGGCAGTGAATCGCGGCCGTCGAGATCGCGGAGTCGGTTGGCGTCAAAGCCGTGCCGGGTAAGTAGCAAATGGTCGGCTTCGATCCTGGGCGACTCGCTGGGAGTGTCTGGATGCCACGCAATTCGGTCTGTGGCGAACACCAGCGGCGGACGCTCGCCCGCGTCGGCCGCCGCCTTGAGGAACACCGCCGCGCACGAGACCTTTTCGCGGAGCGGTTCCCGTTGGTCCCAGCCGACTGGCACCGTCCGCGCCGCGACCACAACCTGATAGTCGCTTCCAGTCGGCTCGATCGAGACCCGGAAGTAGCTGTCAAATTCGAAGCGTCGAGCGATCTCCGGTAGCACTGGGATCTTCTCAACACGCGTCGCCATGCCTTCCAAACGAAACGCTTGGCCTCGTTGGGCGGCGGGCTCTTTGGCGAGCGGATGGCCATCGCCCAGAGGTCGCGCGAGTCGATGCCAGTCATAGCCGCTGATACGAGGCAGACGAAAGAGGATACGGTGCAGCGGTTCGTCCTCGTTCACGGAGAGCGGTTGTCCATCGAAAAAATTATTCCAATGGCTGGAGTCCACGTTGACCAACAGCGATTTCAGCGATTCGGCTCGCTTACCGCTCGATGTTCCCGCGTTCCGAGTCCACGGAAGGTCGTTTTGTCCGAGCACAGCTTCTTGCACGGCCGCGCTCGCCAGCAAACACGCAAGCGCCAGCGCCGTTCGCCGTGCAACGGATAGCGGCAGGGAAAAAGCGGGTCTAGCAAGCATGGCGATTGATCTCCGATGCGACCGATGAACCGGCCCCGCAATAAAACGCTTCGTCAAGTCTTTCATTCCGTAACGCGAGTTCGCACGGACGTCATTCTTCCCGTCGTTTCATGTTTTTCCGCCAAGGCATGGCCGGATCGCGGCGGGCGGCGATCAGCGCGAGGCCAATTCCCGTCGCGGCGGCGACCGCCAAAATCGCGCCCAAGGTCGCCCAGCTCGGACCACTGTCCGCAACCACAGCGGGCGGCTGCCACCGCGGCGCTTTCGCCAGCACTACAGGAGCGACTTGAATATCGCGCGCCGTTTGATACGCCCACCGCTTGAATGAGAGTCCGGTGAATTCGACTTCCTCATGCATTTGCGTCATCCCGCCTTCCTCAAACTTGTCCTTAACGGCCGGAAATCCAGAAGGCAGCTCGAGACTGTAGACGACGATCGGCGAATTGGGGCCGCCCGCTGGCCGCAACCAGCAGAGGTAATAGTGGGAAATTCCCACACGGTTTTTCGGCGCGGCGACGCGGTAAGCCAAGTGGATCACTCCGCGAACGGTCACGACTTTTCCGCGGTAATCCCGCGGTTGTTTGAACAGCGGCAAATAGCCGGTCGGGCCAAGCGATTCGCCTCGCAGCTGCTCCGGCGGAGTGTCCCGCAGACGCTTGAGCCAACGAAACCAAACCGCCTTCTCCGCCGCCCGCGACACCGTGTTGTCGCGGATCGAGGCCAATGTCACCTCGTCCAGGAACCGCAGCAACTGCGCAACGAGCTGAGGATCGCCAGCGGGTTCCGTGGCTGCCACCCCAGCCTGAGCGCCCCGTTCGTGCGCTGGTTTGTTGACGGGTTCTGTGTCGCTGGCTGGTTTATCGATAGCTGCTTCTTCGCTGGCTGGTTTGTCGCTGGCTGGTTTGTCGCTGGCTGGCTTGTCGATGGCGGCGGATTCCGGCTCGATCCACGTCTCGAGTAGCGGTCGCCAGTGGCGCGGCCATCGCTGATTGAGGTAGTCAAGCCGCTTTCGCCACTGGATCTGTTCGTCTTCCGTCAGATTAGCCAGCGAATCGAGCGCCGAGACGCAGTACGCTGTCCAATGCTCTTGGGCTTTGTCGAGCCATTCATCCCAGGCGTCGCGCTCGGCGGATGGCACGCGTCCGCCCGCGAGTCGGGTATCCAGGACGTCGTAGAGCAGCAACTGCCCATCGCCGTCAAGTTCTCCCAGCAACGAACGCCATGCGTCCCTCGACGCGGCCGCTAGCTCGGCCGGCGCGTCGGATTCCGCGACACCCCATCGGCCGGGCGGTTCGGCCGGGTCGGCCGCCACCTTGCCCACTGTGGCGGTGGGTTTGGAGGTTTTGCCAATGATCGCCAGGTCGTTCTCCGGAACGGGCTCGGCAGGCAACTGCGTATCGGGCGAGTCGTTCGCGATCTCCCCTTCCGTAAGCGGAGCTCCACCCGCGATGGGTCGCTCTTCAAAACCCAGTAACACCCAGAATTGCGGGTCGCGGACGCGGACAAACACCATCGCCACGAGAAACACGGTCCCGACCATCGCGAGCAACCGCAATTGAACCGACCGGGAACTGTAGTTCACGGGACTACGGCGAGGATCCTCGGGCGGACGGGAGGCAAATCGTGGCGCCATGGTTTCGCTCGGTATCGCTGGACTGTAGCTCGGTATCGCTGCAATTTAGCTCGCTACGGCTGGGCTGACGCCCGATGCGGATCTTCACCGAGCGGGGCACGCGGATCGCGTCCGTGTCGTAATATACCAGTCAGGACTCCCGGGCATGGCGAGCGTCTTACCGCTGACCGCCTACGCCCACCACGCCGGATCCCCCTTGAATGTCGCGAGGAATCCGGCAGGGCGAGTTGCCATACGTGCGTGGTGTTTTATACTTGCGATTACTTTTTGGGGCGGCGGACGGTCTTCGTCGGCGATCTTCGCGAAGGATTCGGTTTCATGAGCTGTGCGTTGAAGTTCCGCAGATTCGTTAGGAGTTGGGCGGGCGGGTTCGCAATCGCGGCAGGCCTCGTCGCGGCAGGCCTCGTCGCGGCAGGCATCGTCGTCCCTGGCTCGGACAGCGGAGTCGTGGTTGCCAACGAGCCTGTTCGGGAATTCCTCGAGGCTTTGCGGGAAGCCAATTACTACGACGTGGCGATCGACTACATCGATCAAATGGCGAACAGTCCGCTGGCGCCCGTCGCCGTGAAGGAATCGCTCGCCTATGAACGTGGCGTGACGCTGATGCAGGGCGCCCGGTTCCAAAAGGACTTCTCGCTGCGGGAAAAGCAGCTCGATTCCGCTCAGCAGGCGTTCGATCAGTTCGTCACCAATCAGCCAAATCATCCGATGGCTTTCGCCGCGAAAAGCGAGCTCGGCAATCTGTTGGTCGAACGCGGCAACCTGAAGATGGAACGGGTGAAGCGGCCGGCTGAAACGGGTAAGGACAAGCTCCGCGGCGAAGCCAAAACTCTCTACCAGACCGCCTACAAGACGTTCCAAACGCTCAGCGCGGATCTCAAGGCCAAGTTGGAGCAGTTGCCGAAGAACATCGATCAAAAGAAAGATCCGAAGCGGTACGAGCAACGGGATCAAATGCGGGCGGACTATCTGCAGGCCGAACTGCTGGCCGCCGCTGTGCTCGAAAAATCGGCCGATTCGATGGACAAGGCGAGCAAGGAATACAAGGACACGCTGACAGCCGCCGCCAAGGAATACGGCGAACTGTACAACAAGTACCGTCAACGCGTGGCCGGACTCTATGCCCGGATGTACCAAGGCCGATGCTTCCAGAACATGGGGAATTTCAAGGAGGCGATCAGCTACTACGAGGAATTGCTGCAAAACCCGGAAGAGCCCCGCGACTTCCACGAAATGCGGACGAAGGTGATGCTGCTGGCCGTCGACTGCTGGATGCACGACTCGCAGAAGAAATACAGCGAAGTGCTCGTGAAGGCGGCCCCGTGGGTTGAAAAAGCTTACCCATCGGAAATGCGTTCCACCGAGTTCCAAGGGTTGCGGCTAGCCGTCGCTCGGGCCAATAAAGCGATGGCCGACCAGGTAAAGGCCACCAAGCCCAGGGATCCGCAGATCGCCCAATTGATGGGCGATGCCCGAAAGCTCGCCCAGTTCGTGGCGCGCACACCCGGCGAGGTTCAAAAAGACGCCCAGAAATTGCTCGCGGAACTGGGAGTCGCTGGAGCCACCGGTGGAGCCGAGAAGGCGTTGCCCAAAACGTTCGCCGACGCCCGCCAAGCCGGCAAAGACGCCCTCGACTCCGTGTCGGTGGCTAAGGTCAACCTGGAAAGCTTGCCGCCCCGGATCCGCGACGAGAAAGACCCCGCTGTCAAGAAACAACTCGAAGACCAGCTTAAGGCATCGCAGGAAGCCCAAGCGACAGGCCTCGGCGAGGCGATGCGGATGTTTGAGCTGGCCTTGCGTCTGGCGACCAGCGAGAACACCGACGACGAAATGAACTCGGTTCGCTATTTCCTCTGCTTCCTGAATTACTCTTCGGGCGACCAAGTGAAGGCGGCCGTCTTGGGCGAATTCGTCGCTAAACGGTATCCCGACAGCGCCGGCGCTCGTCAGTGCGGCAAGATCGCGATGGCGTCCTACCTGAAGATGTATGGTGACGCCAAAACCGATTCCAAACCCCAAATCGACAAATTGCTCGGCGATTTCGACAAGGATAAGGACGGTAAAATCTCGACCGAGGAATTCTCGGCCATGCCCGACGAGGCGAAGGCGCCGCTGGCGAAAGCCGACGTCGACGGCAACGGCAAGATCGAGCAGGCCGAACTCGTGCGGCTAACGACTCGCTTCGAAAGCGATCGGATCATCGACATTTGCAACTACATCACCGGCAAGTGGCCCGACCAGCCGGAAGCCCAAGAGGCGCTCGCCACGCTGATCCAATTCATGATCAGCGAAAACCAACTCGACAAGGCCCAGGAACTGCTCGCCCGGATTCCCGAGGACACGCCCCAACGCGGAACTGCGGAACTGAAGCTGGGACAGGCTTTCTGGGGAGCCTATCTCCGCGGAATGCAACTAACCTACGAACAAGAGCAGCAATCAAATTCGGCGGGCGTAAGCGATCCAGCGGTCAAGCAGCAAATCGCCGCTCGCCGTGAGGAATTGAAGGCTCTGCGGGTTCGCGCTGAGAAGACGCTTGTCGACGGTGTGGCCCGGATGGAAAAGTCCGGCAAGATTGACAGCACGTTCGCGTCCGCCGCGTTGTCGCTCGCCCAAGTGTTCGTCGACACCAACCAAGCCCCGAACGCGGTCGCCTTGCTCGAAAAGCAGGCGGTCGGTCCGCTGGCGTTGCTTCTGACCAAGAATGAAGCCGCGAACAAGCCCAACTACGCGGAGGAAACTTATAAGACGGCGCTTCGAGCCTACATTTCGTCCCTTTCCACGGCCAAAGGCGAGGCGGCGGGAGTGCTCATCAAGAAGGCCGACACGATCATGAATCTGCTGAACGGCGTCGTGGCCGGCGCGCCCGATGGCTCGAAGAGGCTGTTTGCGATTTATTACAGTCTCGCCCGCGACCTCGAACAACAGATGCAGCTCGCGCCGCCTGAGACCAAGAAGAATCTGGCACTCGGCTTTGAAACGTTTCTCAATCAGGTGCGCAGCACCGCCACCGAGCTGAACGTGCTGTACTGGGTCGCTTCGACGTACCAGTCTATGGGCGAGAGCTACGTGCTCGGCGCTAATCGCCAGGTAGCTCCGGATGCCGTGCGTTACTACGGCGAGGCCGCGAAAACGTTCCAGGACATTTTGGATCGCGGCAAGAGCGGCAAGCTTCAAGTCGAAGGCCAACTTCAAGGACAGATTAGCCTACAGCTCGCCAAAACCCGCCGCTCGATGGGCGAATTCGACCAGGCGATCAAACTTTTCATGGAAACTCTGACCAAGAATCCAGCGCTGCTCAGCGTCCAGACGGAAGCGGCCAAAACCTACGAGGAATGGGCCGAACGGTCCGGCGACGGCAAATACTACCTGCACGCCATCCAAGGAAGTATGGAAAGCCGGACGAAGAAGAGCGTCATTTGGGGATGGTCCGAAATCGCCAAAATCACTTCGGGCAAGCCGCAATTCCGCGACAACTTCTACGAGGCCCGGTACCATGTGGCGCTCGGCCGCTACAAGTATGCCATGATGCCCAAGAACGCGGCGGAGAAGAAAAAGCACTTGGATGCCGCCGAGCAGGCTTTGGGAAAAACCGTGCAGCTCTTCCCCAATCTGGACGGCGACGGCAGCCCGAACCAAAAGCCGTTTCGGGCCCAGTACGATCAGTTGGCCCGCCTGATGCAGAAGGCGATCGGCAAGCCTGAAAAGGGGGTCGCCCTGTATGAGCCGCAAATAGCCCCGTCCGCAGCGCCCACGGCGGCACCGGCCGCTGGGGGAGCGGCACCGCAACGAGCCGCCGTCCCGGCCGCGAAACCAGCCGCCCCAGCCACCTCGGCGCCAGCCGCCAAACCGGCTGCCACATCGGCGGCTGCCGCCCCGTCCGCAAAAAAATAGCGTCCACTTCCAAGCTAACTCCGCGAGCACGAAGCGAAATGAAGGGTCGGATTATGAATCGATGGCGACAACAGTTGGTCTGGGCGAGTGCCTTGGGGATCGCGGGAATCGCGGGGCTGATCGGGGCCACGCCGGCCCACGCCCAGCTCGACAAGGTTTTTGGACCGAAGGGTGTGCCCGTGTCGGGCACCATTATCGAAGTGGCGCCCGACAAGGTTGTCGTGGATGTCGGCGGTTCCAATCGCGAGTTTGCGGTCAACGAAATCGTTCGAGTGGTTTACGGCGACGAACCGTCTGAATTGGGACGGGCCCGCGAAAACGTGGCGGCGGGCCAAAACGAGGACGCGATCGAGGCCCTCAAGGCGATCGCGATGGACTCTGTCGTCCGGGATCTGGTGAAGGCCGAAATCGAATTCTACCGGGCCTACGCTGCGGCCAAGATCGCGATGGCCGGCGGTGGCAATCCCCAAACGGCCGACGACGCTTTGTTCGCTTTCGTCCGCACCAACCGGACAAGCTTCCACCTGTACGACGCTACAGAGTTGCTGGGAAATCTGGCGTTGTCGCAAGGGAAATTCGAGGACGCCGCTAAGCGGTTTGGCTTCCTCGGCAAGGCTCCTTGGGCGGACTACCGCATGCGGGCCAACGTCAGTGAGGCGAGAGCCCTCACCTTGCAGAAGAAGTATCCAGAAGCGTTGGTGAAGTACGAAGCGATTATCGCCATGGGCGAGAACACGCCGGAAGCGAACCGCCAAAAACAGTTTGCCCAAGTCGGCAAGGCGTTCTGCCAAGCGGAAACCGGCCAATCCGACGAGGGTGTGAAGGCGTTGGAGGATTTAATCAAGAACAACGACCCGAAGGACACCGCCCTGTTCGCTCGCGTCTACACGGCGCTCGGCAATTGCCATCTCAAGGCCAACCGCACCAAGGAGGCGTTGATGGCCTTTTTGCATGTGGATCTGCTCTTCAACGCTGATGGTGAATCCCACGCCGAGGCGCTGTTCCATCTGTCAAAGCTATGGGCCGCCGTCAACAAGTCGGATCGCGCCGT
This sequence comes from Planctomycetota bacterium, assembly GCA_046074805.1. Taxonomy (GTDB): domain Bacteria; phylum Planctomycetota; class Planctomycetia; order Pirellulales; family Pirellulaceae; genus CAIXSC01. Next base: position 8,127 of record JBJTOW010000859.1, read on the forward strand.
CGCGGCCCGCAATCTGCTGAAGGAACGTTACAGCGGCAGCACTTGGGCCAAGGGCGCCTAGCTTCCTTAACTTTTTTGTTGGTCGTAAGTACAATTCGAGTTTGCCGAAAACAGTCTGTTCTTGACGATTCTGGAGTCACCTATGCGTCGCGTACGAGCTTTGTTCGGTGTGTTGTTGGCCGCGGGCGTGTTCGCGGCGTTGCTCGCCTGCCCTTCCCTTGGCCTCACCACGCAATCGCAGGTCGCCGCCCAGGAGGAACCCGCTCCCGAAGCGGCCCCCGCTCCTGCCCCAGCCGCCCCCGCACCGGCGGCTCCCGCCGCGACTCCCGCATCCCAGAAGAGCTACCTGCGGTGGACGTATGAAGCGCTCGGTTGGCGGTATACGCTCGCCTTCTTGATTCTCTCGTTCGCCTTTTTCACGCTGTTGATCATGAACATCTTGCAGGTTCGCAGGTCCAACATCTGCCCAATTCAACTTGTTGAGGCGTTCGAGGCCCAGGTAAACGAGAAGCAGATGCAGGCTGCTTACGAATTGGCCAAGAACGATCCATCGGTGCTCGGCAAATGCCTGGCTGCCGGCGTGGAAAAGATCCAAGGCGGGGTTGACGCTGGCATGAAGGCGATGACCGAAGTTGGCGAAGACGAAAACATGCGGATGGAACACCGACTCGGATACATGGCTCTGATCGGCACGATCGCACCGATGGTTGGCCTCCTTGGCACCGTCGACGGAATGGTCGCGTCATTTAGCGTTATCGCGAGCAGCACATCAACTCCCAAGCCGTCCGAACTGGCCACTGGTATTTCGATGGCGCTCGTCACAACGCTTGCCGGACTGGTCATCGCCATTCCGGCACTGATGGTGTTCAACCTGCAAAAGAACTATGCCATGCGGCTGATGTTCGAAACCGGGCTCAACGGCGAGAACCTTTTGCAGGAGTTCTCGAAGCTGCTTCCAGGCAAGAAGCCGTAGTCCGCTAATCCGTTGTCCAATCCGCCATTTGTCGAATGTGGTTGGGCCGGCTGTTAGCGGTCGGCAACCGGAAGGCCGGCGGCGAATCGAACTGCTCGCGATGAGGAGAACCCTGTGGGGATCTGCAAGAAGGGCTCGTCCGACGTGATGGAAGGTGACTTCACGTCGATGATCGACATGGTGTTCCAGCTGATCGCGTTCTTCATGGTGCTCATTAATTTCAATGACGCCGACCAGAACGAGAAAATCCAGTTGCCGGGCAGCGAGTTGGCTCGCCCGCCCGACGGTCCACTAACGTTTCCGATCACGCTACACGTGACGCGCGAGGGCACCGTGATCGTCGGCGGAGATGAGGTTCCAGTCGCGGGCCTGCGTCCCTATCTCCTCCGTGAGCAAGACGCTCTAACGCTCCAAAACCGAAAACTCTCGGATGCGACGGTGATCATTCGCGGCGACTCCGATGCCAAGACTGGCAAGGTGCAGGAAGTCATCCAAGAGTGCCAAAAGAACAAGTTTGAAAAGTTCGCGTTGCGAGCCAAGGAAGAAGTCGGCAACTAGCCTTACTATCAGACAAGCTCGGAACGGCGCCGCCGTTCTGGAAAGCCGCGGCCGAACATCGCTACGCTCAGCAGGGTGGACAAACCATGAAGATTAAAAGCCGCGTTCCCTCCAAGGTCGAGCTGAACATGACGCCGATGATCGACATCGTGTTTCAGCTGCTGATCTTTTTCATCATGTCATTCAAAATCGCCGCCCAGGAAGGCGACTTCAACATCAAGATGCCGTTGGCCGCCAGCGCCGGTGCTCCGTCCGACGACCTACCTCCCATGAAGCTCAAGCTTTCGGCGGGGCCCGGCGGACAACTGACCGGCATTTCGCTCGGCGACCGCCGCTTCGACAGCTTCACTCAATTGCACCACTACATCATTGGCGAGTTCGGCAACGAACAGGGTGCCGGTAGCCTCCGCGAGACGGCGGAAGTCGAGTTGGCTTGCGATTATAACCTGCGATACGAAGAGGTGGTAAACGCAATCAGCGCCGTCTCCGGCTATGTGAGCCAGGATGGCCAAATCGTGAAACTGATCGAGAAGCTGAAATTTTCTCCGATCCAACGCGAGTGATCAGCCGAAAACGCAGGCCACAGCGTGACCGGTGAACACGCTCGAGCATCCCATATCTGGCGAGTCCCCATCCGCTTCCCCAACACATCCGTTTAGGGCCACGATAACCGGTTTCAGCTTTCCGACCCGCGCCCGCGATTCTCTTCGCGTAGCGCGGGTTTCTTTGTTTACGCCGGCCTCCATTCATTAAAAATTCACCAAAACTTCACACCAACATCACACGGCGGGAACTTGGACATGGCGCGGGATAAGACGCACTGGGTCGGCTTCGACTTGGGCGGCACGAAGATGATGGCGACCGTGTTTGACGCTCGGTTTGAGCCGTTGGGACGGGAACGCAAAAAGACGAAGGGCCATGAAGGCGCCAAGGCGGGACTCGAACGTATCCTCAACGCCATTCATGAAGCGCTGGAAGAAGCCAAAGTGGCTTCCGACCAACTCGCGGGAATTGGCATTGGATGTCCGGGCGCGGTCGATTTGGAGCGTGGCGTGATCGAAGAGGCGGCC
>JBJTOW010000860.1:0-8534 GCA_046074805.1 Planctomycetota bacterium
AGTAAAGAGGGTCCCGTAGTACAAACTTATACCATCACGGTAAATGCATCAGGTCAATTTAATGGTGTTGCGGAAAGAGTATTGGCCTACGACAATGGTTCTAAGGAGGTGCTGGAGAGTCATAACATCAGTGGTCAGATAATGGATAAAAGCCAAATCGATAAATACATTTCTGGAATTCCAAAATCCAGGTATAAACGATCGCTATGGAACGATCACATGAGAGCTCAGTGAAATACGGCGGCATATAAATCTTGGGCAAACAAGTGTGTATTTATAGGTGTGATTAGTTACTCAGAATGTATTATGAACAATTAAAAAGTGTTCGAATCACGTTGATCTTGGAGTTTGTGTTTCATGTCGCATCACAGTAGGACGATCGCCTGCGTGGCGACTCTCGTGCTTATCGCTAGCCATTGCTGGTTGTTCGGCCAGGAAACCCGGCGGGCCGTGATTGTGGGCATTGCCGGGCAAGAGGACGTCGGCAAGACCGTGCCTGAGCAAGCCGGGCTATCGGTTTGCTCGGACGCTCAGCGCCTCCGGGACGTGCTTGCCCGAGTTGGCTATCGAGCCGGGGATATCCGACTTCTGACATCGGACAGCGGGAAGGCGTCCGACCGACCGACGAGGTCGAACATCCTCGCGGCTGTGGACGAAATGGCGACGGCTTTGGAGACCAAAGCGGAAGATACGGTTCTGTTCGTTTTTATCGGCCAGGGTTTTAATGACGAGGCTGGTAGTCGACTGAAGACATTGCCGGATCAGGACAGTAACGCTCAGGGTTCCCCGGTCGCTCAGGATACCTCGGTCGGCGTGGCTGAAATCGCCGAGCGACTCGGGAAGTCCCGGGCCGGCGCGAAATTCATCGTCCTCGACGCCAAGCGGCACGAGCAGACGGGCGATGACGCCGGTGAGTTCGACCTTGTGAGTGGCTTGAGCAAGTTGCCGCTGCCCCGTGAAACGGGAAAGGATTCGGGAAGCGGGTTCGGAATTGCCTTTGTGTCCTCCTGTTTTGTCGGACAAAGGTCGCACGTGGACCGGTCGGCGGCGATTGGTGGCGGTGTTTTTATGCATTTCCTCATGAGCGCCTTGTCGGGTGAAGCCGATTACGACGGTGGAAATCATGATGGACGCGTAACGTTGTTCGAGGCGGTCAATTACGCGGCAGACCGCACCCGGCACCATGCGCTGTCGGCCTTCGACGCCATACAATCACCCTGGTCAACGAGTCATTCGACGGCCGAATTAGTGATGGCTCGCCTGGATGAACAGACCCGAGCCAGCCTCTTGAAGAAACATGGCAAACGGCTCGAGAAGGGTTTGGAAACGGTCGAACGGGAACAGGCGAAGGTGCTCGTTGATGCGGCCATTGGCGCCTTGGCGGTGAAGGATTGGTCGCTCGCGTTCAAGTTCGCGACTGCGGCCGCTGAACGCGATCCGGCATGTTACATGGCCCGGCGATTGCGAGCGGCTATGCATTTGGTCGGGGCGGGCGGCGAGGAAACGTCGGCCGCCGAATCGTTCAAGAAGGCGATTCAAGAAATGAAAATCGTGAAGAGCCCCCTGCGGGTGTTGCTCAGTGCACCAGTGGAATTGATGACAACCTCGGGCTCGAAGGTGCTCTACGCAGGCGACGTGCTGTTGATTGACGACCTCCGGAGCGGTTCGACTGGCTTCACCGAAGTTCATGTCCAAAGCGTAATCCGTTTGGCGAACGACGATCGCCCAGCGACCGTGGAGAAGTCGGAAGGGACGGTCCGCTTTTCCGTGTTGCTGAAAGGAGCGTTGGAGACCACCACACTCGCCGATTTGCGTAAGGCTCCCCGGGCACCTCGATAACGCGATGCTGAAAACGCAAGCCCGATGTCTCTTGTAAGGAGGTACTTTAATCATGCACGGCCGACTCATTTGCATTGCGTTGGTGCTTGGGCTGGTACCCGATCGAGCATTGGTCAAAGCCGCGGAGAGTCCCGGAGCCCCGCGAGCGGTGCTCGTGGGCGTGAACAAGTACGGAGCAGAAGCCGGACTGGCGGAACTAAAGTACGCGTGTAGCGATGCACAAAACATCGCTCGTACCATGGATTCGCTGGATTGGAATCGAGAGAACATTCAAATTCTCGTGACGGGTGACCTGCCCGCTGCTGCTGTCAGGCAATGATGAACCGTCACGGGCAAGGCATTTCTATCGATTGGCTATCGATGATATGCGCGCTGTGCAAAGCTCACTTCGCGTCAAACTAATATCAGATCAAAAGATCGAAACCGACCGACAGTCGGCTGTTCCCGTATCCGCAACTGACCTTGTGTTGATTGACGACATCATCGCGTCGGAGGGCGCCGACTGGCTCCATGTAAACGCCTACCGTCGCTCCAGCGATGATCCACTTGCGCCAGCGCGACCGGTCGATGGGTATCTCCGGTTGACCCAGATCGCCGATCCTGCGTCGAACGCCGCGCAGTTGGAAGAGTTCTATCGCTCGTTGAAGCAGATTAATCCGCCGTGGGCGATAAGGCTCGCCGGCCTTCTCGGCGCCTTGGCATCGCTGCCGGATGCGAAACGGCCCGAGACGCCCAAGAAACCGGACGCTGCGAATCCGACAGGAACCTGGGAAGTCATCGTCGATGGCAAGCTCAAGGGCGTCGTCACACTCAAGGCCGATGGAACTTTCGAGGATTCTTCGAAGCATTTTTATTACTATAGCGAAGAAGATTGGCACCGTATCTGTCAAAAGAACGAACAATCCTATCGCAAGGCAAATCAAAATGTGACCCAGCGAATAAATCACTTTATCGCAAAGTGGGGAAAGACCAATAATGGGTCAATCACGCTGACTCGCGGCGACGGGATCAAACAGGTATTCCAAGACCGCAACCAGTTTCACCACACCAGTGAAATTTATTCGTGGGTGTTTGAACTGACAGGGCAGGCGCCAGAGAATACGACTCATAAATGTGAAGAACGCAAAAACGAGCTTACCATCGAAAGCAATTATCTTCCGGCTCCAAAGGCAACGCAATCAGTAACGAAAGAGGCAATAATGCTCCGATTGAAACGTCCGTCTCCGTAGGTCAAGCGTGGAGCCCGCAAAACAATTGTCTCGTACCCACGAGCGTGCTATGTTACCACTCCGTAAAAGCTCGAATTGCTTCGTAACGTCTTCAAAAACACGGCGTAAAGTCAATGCGGAACAGTACATCAGTGTTCGTGGAGACGGAGACGCACGATGCGGCTACGCATCGATTACGGATAACACTCTAAAACCTTTGCAAGTGCATGCACCATCGTCTTCAATCTGTCCAGTTCGACTCGCGGAGCGGGACTCACCAGCGGCTGATTTGAAGGATCCTCCGCGAACAACTCGTTGTTCGCCAGGCTGGTTATTCTCCGGATCGTCTTCTGCCGCCCTGCGGTAAAATTCCGCATGATAGTAGTCGCGACACCATTCTTGGACATTTCCATGTGTGTCGTATAGGCCAAATGGATTCGAAGGATAACTCCCGACTGGGCTAGTAAACACAAATCCGTCCCGTCCCTTTTCATACTCTCCATTTGGATTCATGAATCTATCTCTAACGGACTCATCCTTGACGTTTGCGACCCGCGTCACCTGATCCATCTCATTGCCGTTCCAAAAGGCAGTGATTGTTCCACCCCGGCAGGCATATTCCCACTCAGCTTCCCGTAGCAACCTATAAGTCTCGCCAGTTTCATTGCTTAGCCATTCGCAAACGTTGTTGAACCGCGTATCCTGATTGTTCCAGGACATTGCCGATGGCGAGAGCGTCATCCTCCGGAAACTTGAGTTGCTTACGGTTCATCTCAGCATGCTCGTACCGCGACACGCCGACCAGTAGGGCATGATTTTTGGGAGCCGACTGAGGTTTCTCCGGAGGTTCGTCCGCCATCGCGATGCGCGGACTGGACAACTTCGCGAGATTTCCATCCATTCCCTGGACCGAGATGCCCGACACAAATGCCGCCCCAAGACGGACAAAACACGGCCGCGAGTGAAGTTGTAGACGCATCATTACCCCAAATCAACAAAAAAATCCTCGGATGAGCAACGCCCCAAGAATCCATCTAAACGGGGAGAAACTGTCGAGCAAGCGATCTGCTTTCAGCGCCTTTTAAGATCAATTTGATAGAAAACGGAAGTTCCGTTTATGCCGGAGGGACATCTGGCAACGCCTTAGTCTCGCTTCTTCTCGTACCTCAGTGACAACAAATCGCGTACTTTCCCGATGTTTCGTTGAACATTCATGCTCTGGAACGCGATTTCCTCGCCAAAACCAGTGCCGCGGGACACCAACGATTCGTCCTCGGGTGGTGGCGATTCCAACGTCCAAGCCGCGCTGAACGCCGCCGTTATCATGCCGATGGCATCTGACGGAATCAGCTTTAGCTTGCCAGCCGCCGTGTCGGGAAACTTCGACTCGACCTTGAATTCGATCACCGCTTTTGCATCGCGATGCCAGCCCAGGATGTCCAATTGCGAATGAGGTGCCACGATCCAATGTGTGGCTTTTGATTTGCTGAAAGCGAAGCAGTTGATTCCGTCGATCCGCAGGTCAACCGCCGCTTCAATGTCCGATTTGTTTATCAGACGCACACCATAGATTTCAGCATTTCGCAAATCGACGATTGGCCGGCCCTTTAATGGCCCATCTTTCTCCACCGTGATGGGTCGGGAAACGTAGGCGCCTTTTTCCTTCACAATCACCTCGATCGCGTAGCGGCCCTTCTTTCCCCGAAGTTCCGAGCCCACGACTTCGAACTGCGGTGTGGTTTTCGCATGATCGATCGCGTCCGAAATGGCATTCGGGGTGCTTAATGGAGGCCCGGATATGATGGCGCCTTGCATCGCCGGCACATCGACGTCCGCGGGAAGAACGAACCGCGTTGGTTGCTCCGCCAGCGGCTCGCCTGTGTCTTTCTCTGTCAGCGACACAGTAAGCTTGATCACTTGCAATTTTGGATTCCCGGGATGTCTTATCGCGTCGTAACGCCCCGAAATTTCGTAGTGATATGCGTTAATGTTCACAGGCACTTTAGTGTTGCGTAGTTCTTCCTCTAGGATTGTTTGAATCCCGGGCCCCGCGCTTCCGGCGATGTCCACCGATCCACTGAAGGCTCCAATCGCAACAGCAGGTGGTGCACCATTGCCCCCCTTTATTCTTGCGAGAATGTGCTCGATGTCGGCGGCTATCTCACGCAATGCGGCGCGCTGTGAGCTTACTTTTTCCGCCCCCCATGCGATGCGATGGCAGGTTACGATCATGGCTAAAAAGGCTACCGTCCAGTAAGCGGCCTTCACGTGCATTTCCTTATATGATAGGCAGCAGGGATAAATATGTTAAGTGACGCTGAAGCGAAATAAGACTGAGTGGTGATTATGGAACAATGGGAATCCCTATCCCCAATTCCCGCGCGACATATTGCATGAGCGACATGCCCTCGCGGACTTGCCATTTGTCTCGTTTCAAGGTACCGGGTGGCTTTTGGATCATGGTCCCCAGGCCGAATCTCAACAAACCGCGGTTCGCCTTGAGATGGATCGCGAGTTCTTCCAGTTCTTGCGGCTTAGCTAAACCCAGTTCATACGCCATTTCTTGAAGCGTAAGATCTTCCGCGTATAACTTGGCCACCTTGCCAATAGGTTCTGGGAACTGCGATATGTCCTTGTTTTGGTCAGCGCCGGTCAAGAGATAGGGGCCCATAACCTTCGCGAGCGACTTCAGGAACAGCTGCTGGTCCTGCTGCGACGATTGTTGCAACACTTGGTGACTGGGAAAAGTTTTCTGCAAATGTTCTCCGGCGGCTCCCCCAAGCACATTAGCGTCCCGCAACTCATCGCGGAAATCGCAGATCAAGCCGTGCCGATGACAGGCGATGCAGGATATTCCATTGATGATCGATGGCGTCCCCAAGACAGCCGACCGGTCGAAGACGACTTCAATCGGCCCCTGGTCGATGCGGTCTCCCGCTTTATCGACAAGCATGAACGCCTGCATGCCGTTCGGGAGACTCCAGATCAGCTCGCCGCCGTCATGTTCGAAAGCTTGATCGTTGAATGGATTGCCCTCAAAGCGTGGTCCAAGAGGAAACCGGGGCAGATCGCTGCGAACGCGATTCGGCAGGAAGTCGTAGCTGATCCAAAAGTAGGGAGTCACCCGTGACGAATGTCGCTCCAGCAGTCGGTTTTGCCGGGAAACGCCGCTCTTCGCAAACCCGCTCCGCTCGATCTTGCCCTCCACAAAGTTACGTCGGATATCGATATCCAGTTCTTTTTCCAGCTCAGACAGCGTGGGAGGAATCCGCAGCAGTTTGTGGTAGAGCGGCGGTTGCGTCGCGGTGACGACAAACCAATCGGCCCGAAGATAGGGAATGTCGGCGCCCGTCCATTTTGCCACGTCTTTCCAGACGTTCTTGCGTTCGTCGTCTTTCACAAAATCGAACTTTAGCCCGTACGGATAGAAGGACACGATTTGATCCCAAAGGCTGCTGCCCTCCATGTCGACTCGATTCCAATCCAACTCGGTCAAATCCACGGCATAGACCGTCTCCTGGGCGCCGGGCACTGCCTTTGGAAGCACGATCTCTCGGGAGGTCGTCAGGCTATTCAGTGCCTTGGAAAGAGCCGCTCGGTAGAGACGCAGATCAAGTGCGGAATTCTTGGGATTATTGTGCAGATGCGCGAGCGTGAAAAACCGCACCGAGGTGCGTTTGACCTCTTCGATCTTCAGCAGATAGTCCCTCATCGCTATCAGCATTCTTGTCTCCGTGACAAACTCAATCTGCCGGTCGTTCGGGAAATTGGCGCCACTGTCTATCCAGCGTTGCAGAATGTCCTTCTCCTCGTTGGTCATCGCCGCCGCCTCGGGAGATCCCTGTTCCGGCATGTAGGAATCACGGCCGCTCTTCACGGCCTGGGCGAGCTTTGAGTTCTTGGCGTCGTTTGGCACCAGGAATGCGAATCGTGCATCGGCCGGACCGCGTGCTTGCAACAGGCTTTCCCGACTTAAGACATCCAGTCCGGCCTGTTGCGCAGCGCCGCCATGGCATCGGTAGCAGCGCTCCCGCAAGATTTCCAGAGCTTTCTGCGGAAGCGTAAGGTCATCCGCCCCTTGTGTCTGCGAGATTGAAGTCGTCAACAAGATCGCCAGAACGCAAAGGGTAGCGGCAAACCGGTTCATTGATGGCCTCTTGGCTAAGTATTGAGTAGCTCGTCACCGAGCGGACTCCGTTCGGCACCCAAATGCGATGGCACGTCCGCGATCTGTAACGGCAGTTTGTGAACCTGTTTTCAGTGCGGCACTCGGCAACTATGCCATGCGGGCAAGCCAAGCGTCAAGCTACAGGGGGTATGTCCGCTCAGTCGGTCCACGAACAGACCGCCCTCGAAGCTAAACGCACGAGCGGCGGTTTTCTTGCGCGCTGTTGAAAAAAATCAACAAAAAAAATTTGTTCGGATTCACGCGTTCCTGACATGGATGGGTATCGCGAGACGGGAAACGCCCGTCGTTCGGGCCACGACAGCGGGTCGGCGGTCCACGCGAATTGTCGAACAGGAGCGGGGCGAAACCCGCAAAGCTTGGGAGCAAAACATGATGCGACATCCAGTGAAGGCGGTAATGGGAATCGCCTGTGGGTTGGCGTTCGCGATGCCGCTGGGCGTGGCCGGCAGCACCCTGGGGCAAGAGACGGTCTTGATCGGCGAAGCCCGCGAGGGCGGCCATGTCTTCCAGACGATCATCAAGCGCGGCGCAGGGGATCTTCGCTCCGAGCAGCGGGCCGTCGGTCCCAACAGCCAGATCGAGTTACACACGAACATCGACGGCGACGCTTTGCCGACGGCGAGTCCCAAGGGGCCAACGTCGAAGGCGATAGCTTCGTCGTCGCGGACTGCGGTCGAAGCTGACGCCGACGCCAGTGCTTCGGCGGGCACATCCGCAAACGCCAAGGCCGAAGCCGCGGATCCGGCGGAAGCTGGCGGGCACCTGATCGTCCGCCGCGATCAGCGAGGCGAATGGCGGGCGCTGGGGTTGACGGCGGATGGCGCCAAGGCTCGCAGCGCGGTGAAAGTCCTGCGGGAAGGCGGGATCGAGTCGGCCGTGTTCCAGTTCCTGCCCATTCCAGCCGAGATCCAGCGGTTGCCGCTGGCCCCCGGCGTGGAGCCGGTTGGGTTGGCAGTGCGGCTCAACGGCGAGGTGTTCGCGGTGGCGAAGGACGGCCGCCTAGTCGCTGTGCCCTTGCGGTAATCGACTGCGGCACCGCGAGCGACGCCGGGCATCGGCGGAAACCGGCGAGAGTCGTCGGAATCCGTCGGACCTCGGCGTGAATCGCGAAAAGAAAAACGGAAAACCGAGGGCCTTAGGCGTTAACAACGCCGGCCCGCCGGACCAATCAAGGCAGGTTCGAATCGTTGTTTCAAAGTCTTTTCTTCGAGATGGTGGGCCGAGCGGATGGCGGCTTCGCGATCGTGGACCAAGTGACGACGTCGCGTCACGGCCGCGCCGAGAACGTGACGAGCGCC
>JBJTOW010000861.1:0-4196 GCA_046074805.1 Planctomycetota bacterium
CCCGACAAGAAGCTGCTGGACGTTCCTAAAATTCCACAGTCCTACCGCCTTGAACTGAACAATACGCACAAACCGCTGAGCTAAGAAACATCCCTCTTAAAATGCTTCAAAGCATTGCCGCTCGGGGCGTCAAACTGCTGCGACGGACTGGGAAGTCCATCTTACGGCCGAAATTTCGACGGACTGAGAAGTTCATTGTACGGCTGGAACGGCGCAACTTCCAAACTTGCGATTCGGGTTACGATATCCGGCGACCAACTCGTGAACGGTTGCGAACACTGAATTCCCCCCCAACCAACCACCCTATGCTAAACCGAATTCCGATACTCCTTGTTGTGCTCACTGGTGTGATCTTTCCTGTTTCTTGGACTTGGGCTGCGGAGCCGATCCGGGGAACGCTGGTGTTCGAGCCGCCGGTGGAGATCGAGTTGCCGGGCGAGCGGCCCGAGTTTGGCCAACATGCGGTCACGCGCCTGGCCGATTGGGATGCGGACGGGCGGCAAGATCTGCTCGTCGGCGGCGGAGATGGCCGAGTGTGGCGGATGGCTGGCCAAGGCGCGGGACGATTCGCACGGCCCGAGTCGGTGATGGTCGATGGCGAACCGTTGCGGTTGGGCAATCAGTCCACGACCGCATGTTGGGTGGACCTGAATGGCGACTTGTTGCCCGACCTTGTTGTGGCCCATTCGGACCGCGAACTGGCGTTTTGTGTGAACCGAGGACGACTCGGCAGCCCGCAACTCGCGAGGCCGATCACGCTCGTGGATGTGGAAGGCGGTACGCTCCGATTGCCCAAGGGATGCGGCGGCAGAATCGACTGCGGCGACTTCGATCAGGATGGCGATATCGACCTTGTCGCCGGGGCCTTCTCCGGCCCGATCATGCTCTTTCGCAACTTGGGATCGAAAAGCGAGTCGCGTTTCCAACTAGGCCGGGCGCTGGAAATGAGTGGTAAACGGCAGGAGTACTCTTACAACGTTCATCCCACCATTTTCGACGTGAACGCCGATGGCGTGGCTGATATCGCCTTCGGTCTGAATTGGGGTACGATCGGACTGTTGATCGCCGACTCGGCGGGGCGGTTTTCGTCCGAGATTTCACCGTCTTTCACGGACGGCCGGACGATCGATCTGCGAAAGATCGCGGGCGATGACGCGACGCCGACGTTCGCCGACCTTGACGGCGATCGCACGCTGGACATCGTGACGGGCGGCCGTGGCGAAAAACTGTTCTTTCTACGGGGTGTGCCGTGGAACCGACAACTCGAACGGCTAGACACGCTCTTCCGCACGCATGGCGAAAATCCCGGCACGGCGATGAAGGCGGACGAGCGACTCCGCACCGAGTGGATTGGCCTTTACCATTCCGTTTATCGCCTGTGCCAGGGCTTTTTGAACACTCCAGCCTCCCGGCGAGACATCCGGAAGTGGCTCGAGAACCATCTGGCGATGAACGCCCGCTGGTTGCGGCATGGGCGTCATGAACCGTCGGAGTCGCCGTACGTTTCCTCGTTGGCGTATCAAACATGGACGCTTGGCTTGTTGCTTCACGATGGCGATCCAGACTCGCGCGCCCACCGCGAGTGGCTCGCCGAGTTGATTGGATTCCAAGGGCGGCTACGCGACATTTTGTTGGACTTCGGCGTCCTCGTGATCGAAAACGGCCGCGCGACGCCCAACCAATTGAACACGCTCCATAGCTATCTGACGCTCACTCCCCGCGTGCTCCTCACCGACCGCTCCGTGCGGGCCGTGACCGAGGTGATCACGATCGGCGAGTATCTGGGACCACGGTTGGAAGTTTTACATAGCGGCGGAGTCAATATCTTCGCCAATGAATCCGGCCGGCCGGGCAGTAGCGAAAACCCGTTTCCCAAAGATTTCACGCCGTTCAAGAACGATTATTTCGGGCTCGTCTTGGGACACGAATTGAATCATCGAGTGGATTACACACGGTTCGCGGCCGAGCCGAAATACGATCGAAAGTATTGGGCACATATGCGAAAAGTATCGGGGCCTGATATCAAGTTTCGACAACCAGGCGGAATTGGCGTTGATTGGAGCGGAACCAAGGCTCATTTCGCCACCCGTAAGCTATGGGACGGCGAGGCCGCGAATTGGAACAAAGCTTGGGGCGAATACTGGCTAACAGGCCCTGGCAAATCGCGAACACTGAATGTTTGCCGCAATGAAACAACGTACACGCCGCCTCGCTACGGGATTCCCTTCTTTCTGGAGACTCGGCAGGAGTCGATCGCATCGCTCGCCAATCAGTATTTTTCCAATAGCGAACAGATGTTCGCCTTCGCGCTCGACCGATTTCATCGCGGCTATCCGGGCTGTCTTGACGAATGGCTATTGATGGCGGATGTCTATTCAATGGATCGGCCGACGACCTGTCTTTATCGGCACGACAACGGCCAAGTGGAGCTCAGCCGCGTCGAGGCGCCGCTTACCCGCGACGCCCGCGGCCACATTCAATCCATCACGCTACGGACGCAAGTCCACAGTTTCCGGCTCGATGATGATGGCCTCGTGGAAGCGGTGGAGAGCGATACCAAGACGAACGATCCGTAAACCGGACGCGATACCGATACGCGACGGTTCGAGCGTGTCGCCGTCCACCATTTCTTGCCGCACGGAGAGGTCGCGGCGGTAGTACGTCATGAACAAAGCCCGAGTGCGCTAAAGTGCTGCGTTTTCGACACAGTGCCGTTCGTGGCCGATGGTATTCGGATCGAATTTCGAGTCGGCCGTGAGCGATCCAACTCGGCTATCGGTGCCGTGGATGGCAATGAGTATCGCGTTAAACTAGAACAGTTGCCGGACCTACTTCTTGTAGTGCGTAAGGTTATCGTCGAACAGTATGCGGGCGGGGACGCCGGGCATCTGCAGTTCGATGACTTCCCATGATAGGCCATTGACGAAGCCGACTTAATTGGGACGGCATATGTGCAGGCTGCCAATGACGCTCAGTTGGCTGACTGATGGATAGCCGTAGTTCAGCGGGCCTATGTCATGGCAGCAGTGGCGGCCCAGCCTTTGCTCGACAGATGTTTCCACGCCTTGGTCAAATGTTCGCGTTTGAGCATTCGGCGTTTGCGGTCACTCCATTCTTGCACCGCGTTCGCAGCTATCTCAGGCGACAGCACGGCATCTGGATTATGGCACATCACCCAGTGTATTGAGCTCAACAATTCCAAGCCCACCGGATCTTCGTACCCGGAAATCAGATCCACGACACGATTCATCCGTTCATGGATTTGCGCATCTTCTTGCAGGAATGCCAGTGCCTCGTCTACCGCATTAGGCAACAACTCGATGACTTGGCTGGGAGAGTCGTCACCGTCGCCATACCCTTGGGTATAGTCGCCATACCCTTGGGTATAATGGCCTTCCAGGCGAATCAACACCTGCCGCAGGTTCGTCGCATAAGGACCAAAATCTTTGGCTTCGTATCGCAGACGCAAAGGCTGGCCAGCGGCTTGCAAGAAATACATTAACTTGTGGACTTCCAGCAAACTGATGAACGGGTCGAGCAGGCCCTTTAGATAACGATCTATTAGAGCGATCAGCGCGGCTTGTCCAACGGTCATCTTCGGGCGTTGGGTTCGGTTGGGCATGCTAGATGCGGTTGGCGTTTTACCGGGAGCAAAAACCAGCACTCGCACATTGGGCAACTGACCGAGGGCCGAGTTGATCATGGGCTGTACTTCTGCCCAGTCCAGGCCACCATTTCCGCAGCCTAAGGGCGGCACTGCTAGCGAACGAATGTTCAAGCGGCGGATCGTAGCAACTAAGTCCTGGAGGCCGGATTCTATATCCGCCTTGCGGCTACCGGCACGCCAATGCCCCTTGGTCGGAAAATTGATGATCCAACGCGGTCCGCCCGCCAGACCGCCCATATCGAACACATGCACTTTGCCTATTTGGACCTCGCCCGCCTTGCAGGCTCGCTCATAGGCACGAAACATCGCCGGGTAAGCCTGCTTGAACTGCAACGCAATTCCTTTGCCCATGACGCCCACCGTGTTCACGGTGTTCACCAGCGCCTCGACCGGTGCCTCCAGCAAATTACCTTCCGCTGTTTCGATCATATTCAGTAATACCAACTGGGTTCAAGGCACCCGAGGGTGCTGCACTCAAAATTTGGAGTGCGGGGCCGAAGGCACCGCTTTTCCTCTTTCCCACTCCCCA
>JBJTOW010000862.1:0-2752 GCA_046074805.1 Planctomycetota bacterium
CCATCTGGCCCGCGGTCGCGATCAGATCAAGGTTCGCCGCATGCGTCTTGTCGTCGGCGGTTAGACTCATCAACACCATCAAACAGGGCAAGCCGAGCTTCAATTCCCGCAGCCACATTGAGGCGGCTCGTCGGGCATCGGCGGCGAAAATGGATGGCTCGGTAGGGTAGCCCGCGTTGAGCGAAAACTCGACGTGGTAATAACCGATCTCAGCGCATGTTCGGAGCGCGACATCGAGCGGCATGGTCTTCATGCCATAGAGGCTGAAGCCAAGACTGGGACGGTTCGCTTTCTTCTCATCCCCCGCCGTGACAACATCGAACGCGAGCAGCGGCGCGGCGACAGAACCGGCGGCTAGGGCGAAGAACGAACGTCGATCGATAAGAGGGAGCATCATGGTTGGGTTTCTCGTCTTGCCTGCAACGAGGAAAACTTCACCGACTTTCTTCCGCCGAAAATCTCCATCGTCATTCCGCCCACTTGCTCGTAAGGCCCTCGGCCGCTTGCTGGCCGTCGATGAACAGACGCATGCGACGCTGGCCCTTTTCGAGCGACGTGCTAAGCGCCACATGGTACCAGCGATTGGCGTCGAGCGTTCGTTCGCTAGCCAGGCCATCGTTGACGTTGAGCCGCGCGGCGAGTCGATAAGGCGCCGCGTCGTAAGCGTCACCCACACTAAGCAACTTGAGCACGTAGCGACGATTACCGTATCCGATGATGTCGCCGCCACCGGGATGTTGATTGTTGCTGCCCAGCTTGGCGGCCGGCTTGATCCAAGCCGCCAACGTCACACCCTTGGGGTCATCGGCTGAGACAATCGCGACTGAACTTCCCATTGGCGACAGGGGCATGTCCTTCGCCAGCAATGCCAGGTCTTCGGCATTCAAAGTCCGTTGAACGATCACCGTGCGGCCGATCAAGCCGCGGTAGAAAGCGCCGTGCAGGTAATAGCGTTCGCAGCCGAGCACGATGGCGCCGCCAGCACCCATCGCGAACGGCTTGGTTCGCGCATGATCGTACGACTTGTAGGCCGCTAGATAGTTGAAGTCTTGCGCATTACCGAAAATATGCATGCCAATGTAGCCAGCCGGATCGAAAGCTTGTCGGCCCGATTCGTTGTCCGCGAACCGCAACGCGGGGCGTCCTTCATCCACCACCCAATCGACATTCGCCAAATCCAGGTGGGCGCCTCCAGCATAGTTGAACGCGTGGAACCCCTTGCCTTCGAGCATCCGGTAGTCGGCGACCGAACCAGCAACAGTGGCGGGCAGCGGCGCGGGCTGGCTATTCGCCCGGGCCAGCACGCCCGTAGGCACGGTTTCGTCTTCGTTGAGTCGTCGAAACTCGATGTCGGTTACCAAGAAATCTCCCGTCCCCGCGTTGCCCAGCGCAAGGTTCAAAGCTCCGGCATCCTCTGGCAAATCGAACAAAAACCGTTGCGTCTGCCAGTCGAAACTTCCAGCGCCCACAAAGTGCCGAGTTTCCACTAGTTTCTTGCCTGTCTTCGCCTGCAAGGCCTCCAGTTCCATGCGGCCTCCAGGCCCAATCGCGTTTTCGCTCTTCACCAGCGCGGTCACCACATAACGGCCTTTGGCCAGCGTTCCGGTTGGCTGCGTTATGGCTTTCGACAACGCCGCCTTGCCGAAAGAAGCGGGCCCGAGCTTCATGGCGAACCCGCTGCCAGCCCCGCAATTCCGGACAAGCTCGTAAGTTGGCCGCTGGTTGTGGCCGGTCATGAACGGCGATCTTCCGAGTTGCCAAGTCCGGCTCATCGGAACGAACTGGCGAAACGTCAGCTTGGGCCACTCGTCGGCGAATATGTAATGGTGATTGGGATCGAGCGTCGGCGCAACATACACCTTCGATTGATCGAATAGCTGTTTTGCCTCGTCCGCTGGGTAACCGGTGTAGCGGTATTTCACGCGGATCTTCGATCCTGGTTTCGCGGTTTCTTGCGGAAACGCCACGCCCGTGTCGTAAAACGCAGCGCAGACAGCCGTGTTGCAAAGCCGCTGGCTCGGCTTTCCGTCCGCTTGAACCGTGGGATTCCATTCGGGCCGAATCTCGTACTCGACAGCGGGCGAGACGCGTAAGTCGCCGTTGTGCCGGCCATACCAAACACGCAGCCCCTGGTAGGTTTCCAAATCGTATTGCGGCCCCGGATCGACGGGCGCTACCGGTCGATGGTAAAGCTCGCCACCTCGCCGACGGGCGATAAGATATTGCCAATTGAACGGATCGAGCGGCGTATGATGCTCGAAATCGTAGCCGTAGCGGAATTGGAACGGTTCACCCGCGAACACCTCCAACTCGCTGTCGATATCGTAGGTGTAGACGCCTCTAACGCGGTCAAAACCGATGGTCATTTGAGTGCGGGTTCCAAACCGATCCTTGACATGCTTGCCGCGCCAACTGGCCGACAACGTGTCTCCGCCGCCGGCCGTTCGCACGTCCACCGTCTGGTTGGCCGCCTCCGCGTAGGCGCCTTGGTTTTGCGTGTCCCAGTGGCTGTTCCAAGTAAGTAACGGTTTGAAGCCAGGCTGCAACTTCACATTCATGATGGTGGACGATTCAGCCGAAGGCAGCAACAAGATTGGCTCATCGCCGTCGAACACCCATGTTCGTCCTCCCACCCATATGCGAGTTCGCAGTTGTGGTTGATGCGGTGTCGGCGCCGGTGTGCTCTCGGTTGGAACCACAGTCAGCGACACGTCCGCGAATGTGACTCGCGCGGCGCTCGAAACCCCGATCG
>JBJTOW010000863.1:0-3306 GCA_046074805.1 Planctomycetota bacterium
TTGTCCCACGCCAGGGGAAAGCCTCGGTCGCGTGGACGGTCGCGCAAATGGACATTCGCGACCATCCAGGCCCCGTACTGAAAAGATGCGGCGGCTTGCGTTCGTTCGAGCGGCATATCCGGGATCAGCCGTCGAGCGACGAATTGCGGGACAGCACAGATCACGCGTCGTGCCCGCCAACCCTGCGGCACGCCGCGTCCCATCGGGTCACTTATCGCGATCACTTCCGCCCTGCCATCGTTGTCCGACTGATCCGAGCCCGCCGCCATCCCAGCGGGTCGAATTCGTAAGACGGGACAACCCGTGCGGACTCGGCTGCCCGCCACGTCGCGTAAAAAGCGGACAAGCCGTCCATTGCCTTCAGGCCACGTCAGCAACGGTTGGGAGCTCGAATTCGGTCCATCAGCCGAAACGTGAATCGCGTGATCGGCTAGGGGATCATCGTCACGGACCGCCTTAGCTTCGCCCCTACCACCAGCCGCATCCGCTGGCTTGTCCGCGCGCCCATCCGTCAACCCATCCGATTGCCGAGCGCAAAAGTAAAACAGTCCAGCCCAAGCGCTCACCTCGTGAATCGACATGCCGTAGTCGTCGCGGCACGCGTAATCAACGAACCAGCGGAGTCGCGGCGAGTTCCAGCCGTGACTTGCGAGCCATTGAGCCATGGTCAACTGGTCCAGCGCCCGCGTTTCCTCGGCATCGCCACAGCGACTGGAGGGGAGAGCGAACGCGCGGCGTCCTTGTGGGTCGCGCCAGCGCGTCCAGCGGGCAACTTCCTGGCGGAAGGCTTCGAATTGACGCAATTCGTCGGCTTCCGCTCCTTCCCACGGATCAAGGTCTTCGCGCCATTCGCCTTCCCAAAACAGCCGTTCCTGCGGATCACGACACAGCGACAGCTCGTCCGCCAGCGGTTGGCCGTCCGGCGCGCGTCCCGTCACCACGCCCATTTCCTCGAGCAGTTCGATCAGGGGTACGTTGTCCGCCTGAGGCAACGGCAGGTAGTGAGCCCCCCAGGGAAACGCGAACCCCTCGCGCTGTCCGGCCCGCGCCGTTCCACCTGGCTCGTCCTCCAGTTCCAGGACCACGAAATCCCGACAGCCAGCGCGTTCGAGCCGGTACGCGGCGGCTAGACCGGCAACGCCGCCACCCACGATCGCCACATCGACATCGCGCCACTCGATGGGTTGGCCGTCGGCGAACCGCTTGTCAGCGCCGCCGTCCCTCAACCAATGCCCGACTTGTTCGTTGGCGCCGACGATTTCGCCCGCGAGCGCTGGCGACGAGCTGGTCGGTCCGCATCCGCTCGCTGCGGGCCAAATGGCAGCGGCGGGCCACACGGCGGCCATTCCGCCGCCCCACAGCGCGGACCGCAACCAATCGCGGCGCGATCGCCGCATGGCGGCGGATTCCGCGCCGCCATTCAATTCCATGGCCGAGACTCCGCTTCGTAGTACCGAACCAGCGTTTGATTATCGAGCCGATTGATTTCGACCGGCACTGGTCCGATGTCGGATGGCAAGAGAAACATTTCTGGGAGCGTCGCACTGCTGAGATACCGCAACTGGCGGACAACCTCCGGCGACAACGGCCCCGGCTCGGGGCGCCGTTCTACGCACGCCAAAGCGTAGCCCCAGATTCCGAATGAAGGCACCGCCGCGTGGTAAGGAGCGACTTGGAATCCGGCCGCTTCCATCGTGCGCACAATGCACCAGTAGGAACGTCGCGCGACGAAGGGCGAAGTGCCTTGGATGGCCACGATCGCCTCGGTCGCTAAACGGCCTCGTAAACGACGAAAGAATCCCGTCGTGTAGAGTTTTCCGAGCGCGAAGTTATTGGGGTCCGGAAAATCGATGAAGACGGCATCGAAAGGCGATTCCGACGGCTGCTCCAACCAGACGTAGGCGTCGGCGTTCACGATCCGCACACGCGGATCGTCCAGCGCGTGTCGGTTCAATTCGGCCAGTGGTGGAAAGGCGCGGGAAAGGCTGGTCATCGCGGGATCAATGTCGACCAACGTGACCGCCTCCACCGTGGCGTGTCGAAGGATTTCCCGCACCGCTAGGCCATCGCCGCCGCCGAGCACCAGGATCCGTCGCGGCTGCCGGCCCATAGCGGCGGCCGACGCGAACAGCGGATGCACCAGCGCTTCATGATATCGATACTCATCGACCGCGTTGAATTGCAAATTGCCATTCAGATAAAGCTGGAACCCCAAACTATTCCGCGTGACGACGATCCGCTGATAGGGCGATGTGCGGGCGTAGACGATCGGATGCGCGAAGAGACTCTCTTCGGCCAGCCGTGTCAGGTGGTCGGCTTGCCACCACGCGACCAGCAGAATCGCGATCGTCGCCGCGCCGCGAATCCGCAGACCACGCAGCGGCGGCTGTAAAATGGGAGCTAAGAGCCATGTTCCCCACAAACCCACGACCGCGTTCAACACGCCGAATGTAAGCGACGTGCGCACCAATCCCAGCCGTGGGATGAACAGCACGGGAAACAGAACCGAAGCCAGCAACGCTCCCAAGTAATCGAACGCTAAAACTCGCGACACCAGGTCTTTGAAGTCGACGTGTTCCTGCAATATCCGCATCAATAGCGGTAGTTCGAGTCCGACGAGCACGCCGATCACGAGCACGGTGCCGAAGAGCAGCAATTGGAATGCGCCCACGTGCCCGAAGCCCCAGAACAGCAACGGCGCGGAGAGTCCTCCGATGAGGGCTACGCCGAGTTCGACTTCCAGGAACACGCGGGCCAGCTTGTCGATAATGAACCGCGACAGCCACGCTCCGATCCCAAGCGCCGACAAGTAGACGCCGATGACCAGCGAAAACTGGGTGACCGAATCGCCCAGCACATAGCTCGCCAGCGTTCCCGCGAGCAGTTCATACACAAGCCCGCACGTCGCGACGACCAAGACGTTGATGTACAGCAGGAAAGACGGCGCTCGGTTCATCGAACCAGAATGGTTCATGCGGCTATCCGACGATCGCGGCGGCGATGATCAAAGCGATACCCACAAACAGGCCGGCGATAATCACGCCCAACGCCATGTTTTGGTCCTCTTCGATTTCCTTCCGCATCGAAAACGGGAGCAACTTTGCCAGCACCCAAATACTGGCGCCGAAGATGACGATCCCCATCAGCGAAAACACGGCCGCCGCGATCAGATGTCGAATCAGCAGCGACACCCCCATCGGATCGCCATCCGCTTGAGCCCAAAGAGCGCCAAAATGCCACATCGCCATCGACACTGTTTCCGTCATTTTCCCCACCCGTATCCCGAAGAGCCGCCATACCCGCCAC
>JBJTOW010000864.1:0-8929 GCA_046074805.1 Planctomycetota bacterium
TCGCGACGCTCGACCTGCATGCGAACATCACAAAGCGGATGGTGGCAAACGCCGACACTCTTGTTCTGTATCACACGGCTCCCCATGTCGATGTGTTTGAAACGGGCGAGCGGGCGGCGGGAGTGCTGCGACGGCTGTTGGTCGGTGGCGAGCGTCCCGTGACAGCTTTTCAAAAAATTCCCGCATCGATGCCGGCCGAGAAAGCCAATACACAGCTCTCCGAGGGCATGAGCGCCGAATTTCGGTGGCGTCTAGCGGACTGGGAGAAGCGGCCCGAGGTGTTGGCGGCCGGTCTCGCCACCGTCCAACCGTGGCTCGACATTCCCGAGTTCGGCTCGGCGGTGCTTGTGACCACCAACGCGACATCCGATCCGCGCGGAGAGCTTGCGAAATCGCTCTGCGCGGAACTGGCCGCCGACGTCTGGCGGCGGCGTGGCGAGTACATGCCGGAACTGGTCTCGATCGAGGAGGCCGTCGCGCGGGCGCACTCCGAAACCCGCGGGCTGGTGGTGCTCAGCGACGCGGCGGACGCGACGACATCCGGCGCGCCGGGCGACAGCGTTTGGCTGCTCCGCGAACTGCCGAAACGCGATTGGCCGAGGCCCGTGCTGGTGACGGTTGTTGCTCCGGAAGTGGTCGCCGAGTGCCAACAATTGGGCGTCGGCGCGGCTTGGTCGGGCACGCTTGGCGGCCGTCGCGACACGCGGTTTGGATTCGCGCTGCCCTGGGAAGCGGAGGTGGAGCGGCTATTCGACGCGCGGTTTACGCTCAATGGGCATCTAGGAAAAAACCTCGCTATCGACATGGGACGATGCGCGGTGCTGCGCCGCGGCGCGGTGCGGGTCATTGTGACGACGCTAAGCGGTCCGCATTTCGCGCCCGAATTGTTTCAGGCGGCGGGCTTCGATCCGTTCGCCGCGTCGGTTGTGGTGGCCAAGAGCCCTTGCGGTTTCCGAGCGGTGTATGCGGCTCGGGCAGCGGCGATTTACAGCGTCCGCGCGCCGGGATGCGCACCGTCGGATTATTGGAATTATCCGTTTCAAAATATCCCACGACCAACATGGCCGTGGGACGAAATCGAAGATTGGCACCCGGCCCCATTACTAAAATAGATTTACGCGAGGATTTCCTCGATGGGGTGCCCGAAATCGATCTCCAAGCGTTTCCGCCCGGGGATCTCTAAACGGCGGTTGTCGAGCCCGACAAGTTTCAGCACCGTCGCGTGCAGATCTGTGACGTAATGGCCCGCCCCCAACGCGTGGTAGCCCAATTCGTCTGTTTCGCCGTGTATGTGCCCGCGTTTCACACCTGCGCCCGCTAGCCAGATTGTGAAGCCGTTGGGATGGTGGTCTCGCCCATCTTTGCCGCCGGCTCTCAGTTCCAGTCCGGGAGTGCGGCCGAACTCGGTGCAAAACACCACCAGGACGTCGTCAAAGAGGCCGCGTTGTTTAAGATCGTGTATTAGGCCAGCGATCGGTTTGTCGATCGTTCCGCACAGCCGTGTATGGTTGTCCTTGAGCTTCTGGTGCGAGTCCCACACGCCGTAGGCGGACGGAAACACTTGAATGAAACGCACGCCGCGTTCCGCCAACCGTCGGGCCGCGAGTAGCCGCTGACCAGCGACGCGTGTCGCATCTTGGTCCAATCCGTACAGTTTCGCGGTAGTCGCCGTCTCGCCGGCCAAGTCGATCGCCTCGGGCACTGCCGCCTGCATTCGGAACGCCAATTCATAGGCCCGGATTCGAGCCCGCAATTCCTCGTCTTCGGGATATTCCACGGCCGCCAAGGCATTGAGGCGCCCGATCGCTTCGTACTCCCGCCTCTGCTCGTCCGCAGCCAACTTCGCAGGCCGTTGTCCGAATGGCAACGGGTTCTTGGGATCCAGCGTTAGCGGCACGCCCGTGTGAGTTGGCCCAAGGTAATTCGCATCGATGGACTGCCGCGTGTCGGACCGCGTCGGCCCGCCGAGCACGACGTATTTCGGAAGATTGTCGTTGAACGAGCCGAGTCCGTAATGCGCCCAAGCTCCAAGGCTCGGTTGTGGCTCGTCCAAGCGATGCCGGCCGGTATGGATTTGGTTTTCCGCCGCGTGGTCGTTGTCGGTTGTCCACATGTTGCGGACAAAGCATAGATCATCAACGCAGCCGGCCAAATGCGGCCACCAATCTGTCACCTCAATGCGACTCTCGCCATGGGCCTTCCAGCCGACCTGCATCGGATAAATCGTGGGATACACATCGCGGACATTGATTTCTTCGGCGGCCACCGATCGAAATCGTTTTTTCTGCAACGGCGAAAGCACCGGATTCTCAAAGGGTGTTTTGTCAAAAGTTTGGCCAGCGTATTTATTGAGCGCGGGCTTTGGATCGAATGTTTCTAAGTGGCTATAACCGCCGGATAGGAACACCCAAATGACGGACTTGGCCCGCGGTCGATAATCGAGCCGCTCGGCCACCGCTCCCACTTCTCCAGCCCGTGTCATGCCATCGTCGGCTAGCATGGCCCCGAGCGCCATGCCGGTCATGCCCATTCCCAAGTCCGACAAGAACGCGCGACGCGAGAAGTATTTGGGTATATCCGCGCCACAACGCTCGCCGCATTCTCGACTGGACATCTTCGGTTCTCCGTCGCCGATATCGACCGCTGGGAACGGCGGGCCTCGCGGGGCCGCGCCCGCGTTTCAGCGGACCGTGATAAAGTCGTTGTGGTTCATCAGGATTCGCACCAGTCCCGCTCGTCGCGCTTCGGCAACTTTGCTTCCCGCGACGGCATCGTCCGCTCCGCCAATTCCACGTAGGAATTCCAGGCAGACCGTCAGTTCCTCCGGTTTCGGTTCGCGGCACAGCACCTGTTCAAAAGCGCCCCGCGCGAAACGTTCCGTCCCCATCAACACAGACTCGTTAGCACCGCGGTTCACAGCGCTGTTCGCATTGCCGCTATCCGTGTGGCCAGTGAGTCGCTGCGCAAGCTTCTCGGCGCACGCTTGAACGAAATCGCTGTTGGTCAACGCGAGCGACTGCTGCGGCATGACACTGCGGGTGCGACGATAGCAATCCGCCGGCTCGGGCGCGTCAAACAGCAGACCGAAAGGACTCTTGCCATCGATCTCTGGCTGGCAACTGTAGTACAGGGTGCGCCGTGTGCTCGTTAACGCTTCGCTGTTCTCCAGTTCCTGTCCGCCGCGTTTCGGATCTAGGCGTCCGGAAAGGTGCAACAGACTGTCACGGACAACTTCGGCCTCCATGCGACCCGTGTTCATCCGCCATAGCCACATGTTCTCCGGATCGCCGGCGGCGGCGGGCCAGCCACCCGTCGATGATACTCGTCGATATGCCGCGCTGGTGACGATCAGCCGATGGAGACGCTTGAGGCTCCAGCCCGATTCCATCAGTTCGACAGCCAGCCAATCCAGCAGTTCAGGATGCGTCGGCCGGGCTCCATTACGTCCGAAGTCGAATACCGAGGCGACCAATGGCGTGTGGAAATGGCGGAGCCACACGTGATTCACCGCGACGCGCGCGGCGAGTGGGTTTTCGCGGGCCGTGATCCATTGGGCTAGCGCCTTCCGTCGGCCTGTGCTTGTCGGCGAATAGGTCGGTCCGACGGGCGGATAGCCGTCGCCTTGAAGTGGCTGAGCTAGCGCGGCGGTGGCTTTGGATAGCGCGTCTCGGGCCGTCGCTAACGCCTTGTTCGCGGATTCCATCTCTTTCGTCCGAGCGGCATCCGTGATGGGTTTGCTTTCGGCAGCCGCGAGAGCTTGGTCATGCTTGAGCACATCAGCTTCAGCGCGCCGAACTGCGGCCGTTAGATACTTTCCACGAGCGACCCGCGCGAGTTCTTCGGCATTGCCTGGCGGCATGAGACCATGACGCACGCGATCCGCAGCCACCCGCGCGACGACGCTATCGCGCTCGGCGTCAACGGCTCTTCCACTGCCTTCCAATGCGGCGATGCGAAGTTCGTAGGCAGCCAACGCACGTCGCGCCGCGGCCAATCGACGCTGCGCGACCGCGCGAGGGCCCTCGACCAGTGTGCTGGAAATCAAAGAAGTTCCGGGACTTTGACTGAAGGGTGAAACACTCCAGCCTTCACGACCATCGAGATCCCGCTGATCCTCGAACGCCGGTGGCTCGAAACCGCAATCGAACAGTACCGCCGCGATACCGGCGGTATCTGGCGCGGCGCGAACCTGCACAGCGTCGACCGCCGCGACAGCGCCTGGCCGTGCGTCGAAGGAAAAGCCCTGCTTCGCGATCGACGCCGGGTCCCAGCCGTGCAAGGCGACCGGCGTGTCCGCGACGAGTTTCCGACCGTCGCCCAGCGACTCGACAGTCAGCAGAGCGCGGTCGGCGGCCCGGTCGATGCGCAGGCTGACAGCGAAGCGTCGCTGCCCACCCTTCCAGTCGTACGAACCGGCGGCGAACTCGGTAAAACTCCCAGGGTGATAGGCGAGTATTCGGCCCGCCTCAAAACCGACGAAGCTTGCCGTCAGCCCGGCGACAAGATCTTTCGCCAGTTGGAAGTTGACATGGGCGTCCTCATCGATTCGCAATTGGAACGAGATTGCCGCACCGGTTTCCAAGCGGGGCACTTTGGCGAGCGATTGCTGCACCGCGCGTCGGCCCGTGCCGGCTCGCAGCACGAGCGATTGCCGTCCCACAAGCCCCCCGTCGTTTATGCTCGCTTTGGCGGAGTCGCTGCCCGCGAGTTCGGACTCGGTGGCGGCGACGGCGGCCCGCAACGGTGGTGTGGCCGCGTCGACTTCTTTACGAGCCGCCGTTAATTGCTGTTCGTTCGCGGTTTGCTGGACATGGAAGTCGTTCAGCAGGGTGGCCAGCATTTCGGGTCGCAGGGCCGGATACCAGGCTGTTGCTGGCAGCGTTACCGGTTCGACTCGCACGCGATCGCCGCCAAGCACAGCAGGCAGCGCCGGTTTGATGGAACCCCGATCGGCGACGCGGTTGCGTTCGTCGCCACCCGTGTAAAACCAAGTCGCCGCCTCCGGCGTTTTGTCGAAGACTTGCACGCGACCTAATCGCTGAATCTTGCGTAGCACTCCGTAGCTGTATTCTTGAAAGGGTCCGGGGTCGGCTTCGCCCGGCACGCGGTCTTGCCGAATGCTGATAGGCTCGAAAAAGGCTCGCAGTTGGAAGTAATTGTCTTGGCTAATTGGGTCGTATTTATGGTCATGACAGTGAGCACAGTTGAACGTCAGTCCCAGGAACGCCTTTCCCACATGCTCGACGTTCGACCGCATCCAATCGTTCGGATTCAACGCGTACCAATTGCGGATGAGATAGCCGGTGGCAGCGGCCGCTTGTGGGTTGTCCACAGACACTTCATCGCCGGCCAACATCTCGCGAACGAGCCGATCGTAGCCATGGTCTTGGTTTAGCGAATCGACAATCCAATCACGCCAGCGCCAGACTTGGGGCGCGCTGTTCCACACGTCGGGCACGTGTCGGCGGCCATGCCAATCGGCATAACGCCAAACGTCCATCCAGTGCCGCGCCCAGCGTTCGCCATGGCGAGGATCGTCCAGCAACCGGTCGACGACGCGTTCGTAGGCGGTGGCCGATGAATCGGCCAAGAACGCGTGCAAGTCTTCCCGTGTTGGTGGCAGGCCGATCAAATCCAGGGTCACTCGCCGCAGCAATGTGGCTTTGTCGGCGGGTGGTCGGGGCGCTATGTGTCGCTTTGACAATTCCCGATCAACGAATGCATCGATCGGGTTCGCAGCGACCATCGCTGGGGTCGGCGTGGTCGGCGTTGTTGGGGCGCGGTTCGCTATCGGCGTGTCGACCGGTTCCGTTAGAGGAGGGCGAGCAGGTGGCTTGAAGGCCCAGTGATCGCGCGGATCGGGTTCGGGTTGCTCGTTCGCAGGCGCCGGTGCGCCAGCGGCAAGCCACTCACGCAATTGTCCGATTGTCGCGGCCGCGAGCGGTTGGCCTTCCGGCGGCATCCGCGTGGCCGCGTTGGCATCGGCGACCCGAGCCAAGATGCGGCTGGCCAGCGGGCTCGCGGCGTCGATCGCCGGTCCATTTTCGCCGCCTTTGCGCATCAAGGCGACGGTGTCGACTCGGAGACCGCCTTCTTGCTTCAACGGTCCATGGCAAGCGTAGCAGCGTTCCTTGAGCGTGTGTTTGATGACGCGAACATACGAGCGGAGGTCCGAACGCTGGTCACCCGCGAGTTCTTCCGCTTGGGCGTAACTGGCATCGGTGGACCACGGACCGCGCAACGACAGGCTGCAACAAACTGTCACGGTGGCGAGCACGACGCGAAACACACGGCGATTAGCCGATGGTAGGCAGCACAAGCTCATAACGCCTCGACGGCGGGACCGCAGGGCAGGATCGGGTAGGGCGGGAAAGTCGGAGCGGAGTCGTCAGATTACGCCCCACGCCATGCTGCGTCAACGCAGTGCCACGCCTGTTGGCCTTGTCGACTCGTCCCGATCGATCGTCGACACGTCGCCCATTTGTACGACGGACTTCCAGTCCGTCGTAGCTCGAAGTTTGTAGCGTTGACGAAGCACTACCGTCCGAATCGGCGGGCGAGCGTGGCGAACACCACCAGCGTCGCGCCACCAGCAAGTGAGATGCGGATCAATTCTCCGAACTGCTCGGCGGGAAGGAGCATCAACGGGCCGACGATCGCGCCAACCATGAACCCCAAAGGGATTCCCAGTCCGAGTCCCAGCCATGGACGGCGTTGGCACAGTCCCACAGGAATCCCCAAAAACATTCCCGCGAACGCGCCGCCTACGCACAGGGAAATCAGGGAATTGATGGCGTTTGTTTTCCTTGCGACAGCGATCACCGGAATCAAGTGCGCCGCCAACACTCCACACACGGTGACCAATAAAAACAGATTCGCGAGCGAAACGCCTTGACGCGGCGGCATTCGCGAGTGGTCCGATGGAGAGTCTTGGAGGGACATTGTGGAACTCTTCAGACCACTAAGGTTGACGTTCGATCAACTTGCCGTCGGCGCGATGCGCCATTTGCAAGCGAATAGCGGGTGAGATTCCAATGGAAAGAAACCTTACCGCTCCGTCTCCGAAGGCGAATTGCACGCCGCCCGAATGATGACTGTCGAACCCGCCAACGTCGCTGAGCCGCTGGGCTAGGCTGCGTTGCTGTTTACCTGGTGGCGTTGCCGGCTGCGAATCGCCGGCATCGTCTTGCTGCATTGGCGACGCGCTTTCGTCGCCCTTGTTCGCCGCAGAATCCAGGGACTCGGCCGAACGGATGATATCGTTTAGTGGAACGAACTCAACGTCGTCAAGCAGTTGTTCGTCGAGCGGTTGGGCATTCGTGAAATCAACGATCGGTTTGTTGGCTCCGGGAAGCCCTCTTCGTTTACTCCGCGAATCGGCGAGTGGCGAACCCATGTTTCGCAACGTCGCCCGTGTCCCCGACATCCATCCTAGATCAACTATATCCGGCGATTTTTCTCCGATGAACACAGTGTGGGATGAGCCGTCCGAAACGTCATCGTAGCGGATTCGGCTGTTGAGAAAGAAGACGCCATGGTTGTCGACGTCGATAGGCGACTCAACATCATGGTGGACGGCCGCATAGGATGATACGGCCCCTGAGGAAGGACTGGAGGGACATTGGATCAATCGCATTTCGATCGCTCGCACTGGGCCATTCGACTTGGCGTAGACTCCCGCATTCCAATCGATCGCCCGATAGGCATTACCCTGCTCGACGTAAGGCAGAATCCGGCTGATCCAGTTATGGTGGTAGCCGCTCTGTTGGCTGAGGATTGGTCCCTTCGCGTCGATCGTGCCCGCGGGATAAACGCCGTGGGCCATTTCATAATTGTGGACAGCCAAGATCAGTTGGGATAGGTTGTTTTGGCAACTGCTGCGTCGCGCCGCCTCGCGGGCCGCTTGGATCGCGGGTAGCAGCAAACCGATCAACACACCGATGATAGCGATCACCACAAGCAGTTCCACCAAGGTGAAACCCGGGTTACGCCGTGCTTGCCGCTGTTCCTTTGTCATTGTCGCGCTCCCGCTGCTGATTCCGCGATTGTGAATTCCCTTGAGCGGCGCACGGACCACGGACCATCCGCCGGATACCGTGCCTCGATAGCCACTCGCCAGCCACGCGGCTGCTCACCACTCTCTCGTAGCGGCGCAATCGTGATTGCCGCTCGCCCCGCCGAGGCAATTTGCCCCGCGGAGCCGCCTAACTCGTCGGCCGATATCGTCCAGTTTTCGCCACGATAACCGCTGTCGATCGCCAATGCGGCCGCAGCCCGCTGGGCCGCCGATTCGCACAGCCATTCCGCTTGCCACGCGGCCACTCGCTGGACCTGTTCGCGTCTCGCTCGGATCAGCCGCTGCGTCACCAATCCCGCCACCATGGCGACCACAAGCAAACAGACCAACGCCGCTACCAAAATCGCGCCACGCCGTTGGCCGTGTCGACGCGGCCGCCCCATCACGTTCCAAACATGACATTGGCAAGAATGGCGACGTTGGCGACGTTGGCGAAAACGCCGGGGACGAATGCGATTAGCCGGAAACGGTTCCGCTGGCAGAGCGGGTATTGGCGGAGCGGGCAATTGTGGATCAGGCACTTGTGAATCAGGCAGTGGCGGAATTGGAGGCGGTTCGCGAGTTGGAGGTGTGTTCCGGGAGGACGCAGCGCTAGCGTTCGATGGGACGGACTGGATTTTCACGTCCTGCGACAACGCGACATCCACTTGCCATGGCGGCCCTTGCTCCGCGTTGGCGATCAACAAACTCACGATTGTTGGCGACGAGGTGATCGAGTCGCGGGCGGGCGAACTTGTGATCAGCGCGGCGTGGCCAACTCCCAATTCGAAACGGTCGTGGGCGGTCATTGCCAGTTTGCGAACCTTGCTATCGGCATTCGCGTTGATCGAAGACTCTGTTGCGTCGTGGTGC
>JBJTOW010000865.1:0-5952 GCA_046074805.1 Planctomycetota bacterium
CCACTACCAAAATCCGGGCAACGCACCCCAAACGGAAGGCAAACTGTCGGCGCTACGCAGAAACGTGACTCATGGCTGTCCCTTTGGCGACGAGTGCTGGTCAAACCAGATACTCACAACGATCCAGCTAAAAGGCACAATCCGCCCCCAAAAGGACGCTCAAAACAGAATAACGGTTCCTGACACCTTTTCTTCATTCGAAAGTGCGGCCTTCGAGTTGCGACACGGCTTGCCGCAGCTCTTCGGGCACGCGACGCGACTTTTGCTTCGCGTAGTCGAACATGACGATCACCGATTCGCCTTCCGCCGCGATCGCCTCCCCCTGTCGGCTATAGACGGCGTTGGCCAGCGTCAAACTGGCATTGCCGATCCGAGTGACTCGACAACCGATGAGGACCGAGTCCGGGTATTTGATTTGACGGCGGTAGTTGCAGTTGATCGCCGCGAGAATCAGCCCTTTACCCTCCGGCGAAGTCATGTATTCCATGCCCAGCCGCTCCAAGTAGGCCACTCGCGAAGTTTCAAACCAGCGGAAATGAACGGCGTTGTTCACGTGGCCGAACGCGTCTTGCTCGCCCCACTGCACCGGCTGCTCGATCACCACGGGAAACTCCGCCAACAGCGTCGGCGGCTCGCGGCAAATGTTGTACGACGCGAACACCATCGTCTTCGACTCCTCGACTCCCCGCCCCCTCGACTCCTCAGCTCCACCTACACCAATCGCAGGCCCGCCGGCAACGACTCGCCGAAGACCCGACCCTCGGCTTCGGCGTCCAGGCGTCCGCCAGCATCCACCAATTCCCGGTAATGCGACGGCGCGCTTCGTTCGGCCAACCACGCCAACGCCCGTTCTCGCTCGACCACCGGCAAATCACGGTATCGGTCGCCCGTACGTCGCGCCAGCAGCGTGACAGCCAGCATGACAGCCCCAAGCAACTCGCCTTCCATCGCCTCGGAGAACTCGAGCAACCGCCCGAGCCACAGTTTGGCGGCTTCGGACGCGACGACCGTGTTCAACGGACCGTAGATCGGTTCGCGGGAGCCAATCCGGCCAATGGTCCACACCAGCACGCCGCGGAGCGATTCGAGTTTGCGTTTGGAGAGCAGATCGAGCGCGATTCGCCCGAGCTCGGCCTTCAACGGCGCGGGAAGCAGTTCCAGCGAACCGACGAGCCGCCACACTTCCGGAGCCTCATGCGGACTGAATGTCGTCTCGCCTGGTCGATCCTTGCCTGTCATCAGCCGCCGATGCAAAGCGCGAATCGGCACCAACAGCGGCTCGGCCACCGCCCGCTGCTGGCCGGCGGTCAGTCCACCTGCGATCCGCCGCCACAGAATCAACGACTCGGTGCGGTTCGCCGCCGCCGCGAACGCCAGCTTTCCTTGCACGAGCTTCCAGGTTTCCGACACCCGCCAGTCGTCCACCGCCAACCCGTAGCCCGGTCGCAGACTGTATCCGAGCAGGTTCAGCCAGCGGGTCTCGTGCGTGGACGAGCGGCGGCGCCCGCTGTCGGCTTCCAAGAGCCGCTCGGCGATCCGTCGCAGTAGCGAAGTTGGCCACTCGTGCCGCGGCGCGCCGATCGCTTCCGCCAGCCGCTTCATGAGACTGTCCGGGGCGAGGCCGCCTGTCGTGGATGAAGACTCGGCGAGCGGGAAGACTTCGTCGAGCACTTGGCGGCACTGGCTCCACACCTCTTCGTCGACCACGCCTTGCGTTTCCGCCGCCGACTCGTGGGCTTCACGATCGGTTTGCGTGGCGCTTCGCACGTCGAACTGCAAACGCCAACTGCGTAGTCCCTGGGATTCGGCGCACCACAAATCGACAGTGCCGATTTCGGTAAGCTTCGCGTGCAACTCGACAGCCGCCGTGTCGGAGTCGCCGCGGCGGCGCGTTTTCAGCGCCGTGCGAATCGGCGGCAAGGCCCGCATTTGCTCGGGATCGACCTCTAAAACCTCTCCCGGACGGTCGGCCAATCGGGTGCTGGAAACGTACAGCGGGAACTCGGCCGGCTGCGCGACCAACAGTTCAAACCGCCGATTTTGGAGGTGGAACTCCTGGCCAGGCTCGGCGCTTCCCGGCAACAAGCAGACCGCTTTGGCACGGTCGCCATCCATGACGCCCACGTAGTACGAACGCGCCAAGGTGGCGGCGATTCGGACTCCCTCGCCGCGGCGGACCATGCAGTAGTAGGCCGCGCCGCGCGCGACCGCGAGGTCTAGCCGCTGATGGGCGAGCTGCCTTGGGGTCCAACCGGGCATGGCCGGCGTTCGGAACCACGACTCCAGCGTTTCAATCACCCGCCGCTGGATCGCGGGCGACTCGAACAGCCCGCCATTGAATAACACGATATCGGGCCGAGCCGGATCGATCGCGTCGGTTCCCGCCAGCTCGCGAGTCCCCTCGGGATCGCGGCCCGCATTTCGATGAGTGACTAGGAACGCGGCTAAATGCCGAGTGATCGCCGGGTCGGAGGCGAATGGCAAGCCGAACTCTTGGAAACCGGATCGGCGGGCGATTGGCGTGGCTCCGAGCGGCACGCGGGGAAAAAATCCTTCCAGCAAAACGGTATGGACTTCGTCCCGAGTCACCGGCACTTGAAGGCCACCGCCGATCAAACGCGTCCCCGACCCCGGCAAATTGATGGTGAACTCGGACGGCCCGCCATCGACGAGCAGTTCTTCCTTCACTCGGCGACAAGCGCGCACCAAGTAATCCCATTGCCGCGGCGTCAGCGACAAACTTTCGTGGTCCGCCCTGAGCCGCTGTTCCAGATGGTGAGCGAGCGCGAGATCAAGGTTGTCGCCGCCAAGAATCAGATGGTCGCCAACAGCGACTCGATGGAACTGGGCCTTGCCGCCCTCGCCCCGGCGGACGCGGATCAGGGTGAAGTCGGAGGTGCCGCCCCCGATATCGCAGACAAGAATCGTTTCGCCAGGAGCGACTTGGCGTTCCCAATCGCCGCTATGACGTGCCAGCCAAGCGTAAAACGCGGCTTGAGGTTCTTCGATCAACACCACGCGGGGAAGTCCCGCCAGCGCCGCGGCCTCGATCGTTAACTCCCGCGCGACTTCGTCGAACGACGCGGGCAAAGTAAGCACGAAGTCCTGGGCCTCGAGCGGCTCCTGGGGAAAGCGGGAATTCCATGCGTCGCGGACGTGCCGCAGATAGGCGGCGCTGGCCTCCACGGGCGAAAGCCTCTCCACGTCATCGGCGGCGTGCCATGGCAGGATCGAGCCACGGCGATCGACACCAGCATGGCAGAGCCAGGACTTCGCGGATGAGATCAGGCGACCGGGTGACAGAGCTCCCTGTTCACGCGCGTAAAGCCCGACGGCGAAAGTGGGCGGTCGGCCACTCCACGGCAAACGCAAGGCTCCCGCCGTCGACTCGGCGGGCGGCGGCTGATAGTGAAACGAGGGGAGCGTTTCGCGCGGTTCGATCTGTCCCGGCGCTACCACTTGCGTGATCGAAAAGTCACGGACTTGCCACGGCGCCTCCGAAGTGTCGACATAAGCGACAGCCGAATTCGTCGTGCCAAGATCCATGCCCACGACATAGCGGGGCGGTGGGGGTGGTTCGCCCGCTGCCGCGGCGCTTGGACCGGCTGAAGTGGGTTGAGCGGAGCGGTTGGTCAAGGGGCGGCCTTCCACTGCGGGCGTCGTACCAAGAAGTTGATTCTGCCGAATGCGAAAAGTACCGGCCAACATTCTACCGATCGTCTAACCGCCGGGTATTCCGCAGACGGATTACGGACCACTCGGCCCCGCCCCGCCGCCGCTGCGAGGCCGCGCCGCCGGCGAGGCCCAGAGGCCCAGAGGCCGCTATTGGCGGCTTTCGATCTTGCCGCAACTTCCCCCCGCGCGGTATACGCCCCAAGTCGAGTCGCCAAGCTGCGCGGATCGTTTCCCGGCGCCGCCTGGGCGATTCGACACGCCAACAGCGGTTCCACCCAATAAGACAACCGCCGCCACGGAGTGGCCACGCTATGGAATCGATACCGCAACTCAAACGCCCCACCGGCGATCATCGTTCGACTCGCGTCGTTTTAACTCGCGGTGTGTCAGCGCCCGTCGCCTCCGCGCGTATCGCCTCCGCGCCCGTCGCCTCCGCGAGTGTCGCCGGCGTGCGCGCGGTGGCGAAGCGCGTAGTGTCCACCCGTGGTGCACTCGTCGGCGTCGTCGAATTCATGGTGCTCGCCGTTGTTTCCGGGTGGATTCCTGGCGGCGACTGGCTGATCGGGCGGACCGCCGAAGCGCGCGATATTTTCCCTTACCGAGTATTCACGGTGGCGGACGAAACGCCTGTGGCCTGTGGTCCGGGCGAGGCGTTCTACGCCACGGACATGCTGCCCGCCGGCGTTCCACTTGAGGTCTATCGCAGTGATGGCCAAGGTTGGCTGGCGATCCGTCCGCCCGCGCGCAGCTTCAGCTGGATTCCCGCTCGTAAACTGCACATCTCGGCCGACGAACGTGTCGCGACCGTGATCGCGGACGACGCCGTCGCCTGGGTTGGAAGCCACGTGGAAACGGTTTCCGACCACCGCTGGCAGGTGCGTTTGGACCGCGGCGAGCGGCTCGCAATTCTCGGACATCGCCAGTTGGCCGACGATAAACGCGGCTCGACGGAAACCTGGTATCAAGTTGAACCGCCCGCCGGCGAGTTCCGGTGGGTGCATGCCGACGATGTCAGCCGTCATGTAGGAAATCGGATCGAACCGGCTCAATACCGCGCCGACCCGCTCCGGTCGACGAGTCCTCGGACGGAGCCGTCAAAGACGGACTGGTCGCCTCGTACTCGCCCGCGGGCGACGGCCGACGAACGCACCCCCGACAACGGGCTGGGCCCAGTCGCTCCCACGCCGTTGCCCGTGGCCGGCCCAGCGGTGACCAACGAGCTGGAAGAGTTGACCCTACAACTGAACGCGCTCGCCCAACGCGAGCCGAATCTGTGGAATCTCGGGCCACTGCGTGCCCGCGCTGAGGCATTGATCGACAGCGGATCGAACGCCCTTGAGCGTGGAAAAGCGCGATTGATGCTGGAAAAGATCGAGGAATTCGAACAGCTGCAACAGCGGCATATCCGCGCCGAACGCGGGTTGCCTCCCGACGAGCCCGCCGCCGCCGCTCGCTCGACCGGACCGACCGCGAATTCCAACGCGCCGGCCGGATTCGATTTCATCAGCGCTGGAATCGGCCGCGCGGCCAATTCGATCGTGGGAACAGATCGGGCTCCTGGTGGCGGAGCGACGCCGCGGATCGAACCGCGGTTCGACGGGACCGGCTGGTTGCTCCCAGTGCATTCCACGAAACGAGTCGCGCCGCCCTACGCGCTGCTGGACGACAACGGCAAAGTGCTGCAATACGTGACGCCCGCGCCCGGCCTGAATCTGCATCGTTACGAACGGCGTCGCGTCGGACTTTATGGGCAAAAGACGCCGGCTCAATCGCTCAATGCGCCCCACCTCACCGCGCATCGCCTGGTCGATCTGGAACGTCACGCTCGAAAGTAGCGCAGCGGCTTTCATCCGAGCCGCACGACCGCGAGTTTCCCGTACGACGGACTTCCCAGTCCGTCGAATCGGTCCGTGCGACATGGCTTTTGGCATGCTGTCAACGGCTGCCAGGGGCCCCTTGGGCCGTGAGCCACCAAACCAACGCGCCGCAGTTAAGTACAACGGTCACCCAAAAAACCGCGCGAAACGGTTGCTTCTGTGTCTTATGACGCAGTATCTTTTGGGCAAACATCGCGCCGGGCCACCCACATAATAAACTTAGTAAATGCAATGAACGCTCGGCGGTTCGCCACTGTCCATTCGACGCCGCCCACTTGTCGGTCCTGTATGCCAAAAACGTCGCGACGCTCATGCCGCCATAGGCGAGCGGAACGATGAGCGGCAATCTTGCCACGATGACGGCTCCCACGACGAAACCGAGGAACACGCTCGTAAAGAC
>JBJTOW010000866.1:0-5907 GCA_046074805.1 Planctomycetota bacterium
CGTGGTCGGAGCCGGGCCGCGATTCGATTGGCATGGCCGATGTCGTGAGCGAAATCCGGGCCGTGGACAGTGAGTGGCTGCGGATTGCTGGCTGGACGGTGTTTTTTCTCCAATGGGGTTGGGCCGCTTGGGCGACATGGCGGAATCCGCAACGAGGCGTTCGCCGCGGTTTGATCATGGCAACGGGACTCTTGGCGATCGCCCCGTGGGTGCCCGATTTGGCGGTGGACGTTTTGAGCGGCCTGTTCGGCGGCGAGCTTCTCGGGGTCGCGAGCGGCTGGTTGTTCGCGTTTTGGGCTCGCTCAACGGCCGCAACCGCTGAGTCCGCTCGGCCCTCTCGAACCGTGCTGGGCAAAATATCCGGGCAACTCGCCACTTCCCCGGTGGTGCCACTGGCCCTTTTTTTACTCGTGTTCAGTGGGTTTTCGCCTCTGAGCGACTCCGGTTCGGAAACAACGGGACGGCCGGTTTTCGCCGACGAGTCGGCTCGTCCCGCCTTGGCCGAACCATCGCCCGTGCTGTTTCCCGTCGATGAAGCGGGACGGCCGACTGGCGAGTACGTGCATGTCCCGCGGGCGTTTTACCAAGAGCTGCGTCGACGGGCCCGCGGGTTGTCCACGCCGCTCCCAGGCTGGATAGCCCGGTCCGCTCAGTACCGCGGATTGGTGCGCGATCGAGGCGTATCGCTCGAACGCGCAAGGCCCTCGTGGGAGATTCCGGCGCTCTCCGCCCGCTGGGAGATAGAGACGCTCGCGCCCGACCAGCGAGTGAGTTTGCCATTGCGATTGAATGGGGCTGTGCCTCTGCGGCAACGAATCGCGCGTGACGGCGTGGAGTTGGAAAGTGTGGGCGAATGGACCGAAGCGGGCTGGACGGCGCTCTTGCCGACGCCAGGAATCCACGTGGTCGAACTGTCTTGGCGGCCAACCACTCGCCTACGCAACTCGGCGGAGTCCGCGGGAAACGACGAAAGCCTACCGCTCGGGGATCGCTTCGGTTTTTCGCAGTCGATTCCCCGCATTCCAGATAGCCGCTTGGCGATCGAGTTTCCCGAAGGACCACGATGGCTGGAGTTGCCTGGGGTCCGAGGTTCGATCGTCCGGGACGAACCGGGGCGGGAATGGCGAGTCGAACTGGGGCCGGTCCAACAGTTCACGATTGAAGGGTTGGCGACCGCAAGCGAACTTAATCCGTCGATGCCGGTGAACGTCGATCAACTGGCATGGGTACGGTTTCGGCCGGGGTCGGTGACGCTGGAAACAATCTGGACGTTTTCCGCTACGGAAGGCCAGTTGCCGCGACTGGCCCGGTTGTCGCTTGATCCGCGTCTCCGATGGCTCCCGCTATCCTCAGGCCAACCAGTCGCACGGATTTCGAATGCCGAGACGGGCCAACCGTGGATCCAATGGGAATGGAATGAGACGGTCGGAAGCCAAGCCCGGATCCGACTATCCTTTCTGCTGGCGGGCGCGACAGGCGTTGGACAATGGCGGATGCCACGGCTGGAGCCGTGGAATGCGCGGCTTGATCGCCGCTGGCTAGCCGTATCAACCGATACAAACCTGGAACTGCAACGCACAGCGGCCAGTCCTCTGGCGCCACTGCCGATTTCCGAATTTCAGGATGCATGGGGCGGCGCGGAAACGCCTCCTTCCGCCGCTTTTCGGTTATCGGCTGGCGAAGGTGTCGGCGGACTCTCGATTCGCTTCCGCGACCCGCGGTGGACCGCGCGGACCGATATTCGCATCGGTTTGGATGTCAGCGAAACCCGGATTTCGTGGACGGCGGATATCGAACCAACGCAAGGCTCCGTGTGGTCCCATCTGATCGCGGTTCCGCCGGAGCTTTTGATCGACGAAGTGATCGTCGCCGAGCGTGGCCGAAGCGTGGGGCGGCCGATTCCGTGGACAAAATCGGGCCCCGACCGAGTCTGGTGCCCCTTCGACACGGCGCGGGAAACGCCCCATGAACTTCGTTTACGCGGCCGTCTGCCGTCAATTTCCAATCGAGTTTGGACCACACCCTTCCTCTCAGTCGTCGGCGCCGACACGCTCGGCGAACGCGTAACGCTCTACCGGCCGCCGCATATCGCCGTCGATTTCCAAGGCAAATCTAAACCGGCTCAGTCCACCGCCATGGCCGGAGAACTGCTGGAAGCCGACGAATTCCTGGCCGGCTGGGGTCGGCGGTTAGGTCAGTGGGAAGCCACTGGTCGACTGTCGACGGACCAGTTGCCAAAACTGAAAGTTCGCGCTGAAGCGGTTCGCGTCAGTGCTCGAGTCGGCACGTCGCTTGCGCCGTCGGAATCCGGCGTAGCGGTCGACTTGCGTTTGCGGATGTCGGTGCTCCAAGGAAAGCTGGATGAATTGCGAGTGGAATTGCCGTTTAGCTGGCCGGACAAACCGACCATCGAACCGGCCGTATCGTACGCTTGGGTGAACGCTCCGGACGGTCAACGCAAGCGGCTTTTGTTGCGTCCCAAGCAACCATGGACCGGCGACGTCGAACTCAAGATTTCGGGACCTGTCGCGGCTGTCGAAGAGAGCCAAGTCGACGTGCCGGAGGCTCGACTGCCCGATTTGGATTCCGTTGAGTATTACCTGTGGTTGCCGCGGCGCAACGCCGTCGGCGAGTTGCCGTGGGACACGAGCGGCCTGCAGGCGGTCGCGGTGGCCGAAGCGGGCCGCGGGCCGGCCCCCCTGCCCTTCCCGGAGTGGAAGGAAGGCGAGGGCACGGCGTTCCGAGTCGTCGCGCCACGATTCCGCGTGCTGCTGCGAGCGGCTGACACTGGTCCGCGCGCCCCGGTAGTCAAATGGGTCGAACACCAAGTGTTCATGGATGCCCGTTTCCAAGGCGGCGGTGTCAGCCGATTTCTCTTGGATGGCGCCGGCCGAAGCGAGTGCCTTGCCACCCTGCCCCAAGGTTCCCAGATGGTCGATTTGCGGCTGGACGGCCGGCCGGTAAGGCACGCACTCCAGGAGACGGGAAAATGGCGAGTCGAACTGTTCGGCGCCGACTGGCCCCAGTGGCTCGAAGTGATCTACACCCACACGTCACCGCGTGAACAATCGGTGGCCGAAAAGGCTTCCGTGGAAAAGGCGTGGCCGAAACGGGCGGCTGGCGACAACGCAGTGGGACTGATTCCATTCGCGATGATCGAGTCCTGGCCAGTGGAGCGATCCGCCTTTCGGTTGGTGCTGGATGGACCGTTCAGCGACGAAGCGGGCAACTCTCTCCGGTCGGCTGGTACGCCCGGCGAGACGATGGTAGATGTCGCGGCGCGAAAGACGACGACTAGCGAAACCGCTCGCACCGGTGATCTTCATCGACTGGAGTCGCTTTGCGGCGCGTTGGAACAGGCCGCCGATTCCTCATTAGCTCGTTCGCCGCGGGAATTGGCGGATTGGTGGCCGACTTGGGAACGGCGGTTTCAACGGGCCTTGGTGGCGGCGCGGCGGGCCAGCGAAGCCCGGTCGGCCGCGGCGGCTCGCGAGCCCCAACGGAACAGTTTCGCCGGCCAGGTTGCCGTGGCGGACGAAGTCGCCGCCGAGGCCGCTTGGCAGGCCGCGATAAGTGACCTCGTCAAGCGAGTTGAAGCGGTACGAGTTCGCCTAAAAATGCCCGCTTGGGAGTCGTCTTCGGGCTATGAGTTGGGTGAAAGCCGAGGAAGCTGGCTAGAAGGAGCAAGCGGCGTATTCGCGGTCGGCGACGTGACGCAAACCGGACAAACCAGGACGATCCGTTGGTCGAAGTCCGGGATACACTCGATGCCCTCGGTGTCTTGGGCCCCAGTTCCAGTGGCGTCTGACCGAAGTTGGCCCGTGGAACTGGCCCGAGGACTCTGGAGCGTGGCCACTGTGTTCGTTGGACTATTCGCCGGAGCGCTTGCTTTACGGATCTCTGAACCTCGGGTTGCCGACAAATTGAGCCCAGGTGGCGGCGAGGCTGGTCGGGGCATGAAACGCGCCGCAGAGAGCGTACGCGGTTCTACCGTTGACCGTAAACTTGGTTTCAGCCTCGCGTTGCGTGGGTCGGTCGTCGTATCAGGGCTGGGCTGGTGGCTGTTTGGGCCCTGGCCTGGGGTAGGATTGATATTGGTCATCCTAGGTTTATGGCAGCTTGGCCGAGGCCGAGCGTCGCGTCATGAGTAATTTGGGGCCGAGCGGAACAAGGTTCGTGAGGGGGCCGCATTTAGACTTGGCAAACTCGAAGCGATTCTGCTACCCTCTCACCGTCCGGACATGGCTGCGGGGCCCTTGCGAGAG
This sequence comes from Planctomycetota bacterium, assembly GCA_046074805.1. GTDB lineage: Bacteria > Planctomycetota > Planctomycetia > Pirellulales > Pirellulaceae > CAIXSC01. The sequence goes on from JBJTOW010000866.1 coordinate 4,266, forward strand.
CGTGCGAGATTCGCACCTTTTTCGCTGGCCGTTCGCAGGTTGGCTCCGGCGGCGGAAAGGATAGGCCGCGAGTCTGGAAGGAGTCTTAGATGGCGACGGTCGGCAAAGAGGCGTTTTGCGTGAACATCCGCTGGTTGATCCGCCGTGATATGCCCGAGGTCGTGGCGATCGAGAAGCAGGGATTCGAGTTTCCCTGGTCGGACGACGATTTCTTTCGTTGCTTGCGTCAACGCAACTGCATCGGGATGGTTGCTGAGCACGACGAGCGGATTGTTGGGTTCATGGTTTACGAACTTCACAAGAGCCGCCTGCATGTGTTGAACTTCGCGGTGCGTGCCGAGTTCCGTCGGCGGGGCGTCGGCACTCAGATGTTGCGTCGACTGGCGGCGAAACTTTCGCAGCAACGGCGCGACCGAATCCTGTTAGAGGTTCGCGAGACAAACTTGCCCGCCCAGTTGTTTTTCCGCGCCAACGGCTTTCGAGCGATCTCGCTGCTCCGCGATTACTATGAAGATTCGCCCGAAGACGCCTATCTGATGCAGTTCACCTACGAGTCGACGGCGGGCGACGCCTTGGTGGACGATAGTTCCCGACGGCGGGCCTGTTAGCGGAAAGCCGAAGTCATGACGCGTTGGATCCTGGCGACGGCCGGTGTGGTGGCCGTGTCAACGGCCTTGATCCTGTTGATCCGCGCATGGCGACGGACGCATTATTCCCTAACGCAGTTCGTTTTGTTTCTCGGCGTGCGGGCGATTGTCCGCTATCAGTGGCGCGCTGATCTCCCCGAGAAGCTGACGTTCGATCCCGCTCGCGGGGCCATATTGATCTGCAATCACCGCAGCAGCGTCGATCCGTTCTTCATTCAGGTTTTGTTCGACCGGCCGGCGCGTTGGATGGTGGCGCGCGAATATGTCGAGCATTGGGCATTTGGCTGGTTTCTTCGGGCGTGTGATGTGATCCCTGCGGCTCGAACGGGCCTAGACGTAGCGGCGATCAAGGCCGCCTTGCGGGCCGCGCACCATGGCCGGATGGTCGGAATGCTGCCCGAAGGGCGAATCAACACGACAGGCGAGATTCTGACATCGTGTCGGCCGGGGCCCATTTTGGTGGCGTTGCGCGCCCGCGTGCCGATCGTGCCGGTCTACATTTTCGACGCGCCATACGGCGGCACGCCGGCGAGTCCGTTGTTTCGCCGCGGCCGCGCCCGGGTCGTGATGGGCGAACCAATCGACCTTTCCGAGCACTATACGCGGCGCCGCGACAAAGCGTTTTTGGCCGAACTGTCGTTGAAGATCTACAAAGAGTTGGCTCGATTGGGCGGCCAGCCGGACTTTGAGCCACAACTCGCCGGACGTCGTTGGAAACACGGCATCGATCCCTCGGTCAGCGGCGGCTGACCGCGAGCCCGCCACGGCAATCGTGTCACGAGCGGCCAGTTCTGGAGTTGCACTGTTTCGGCCACACGACAGACTTGCTGGTCCGTAGCTGCGGTGAGAAGCGGCCAGCCCAGCCCACACAACGTTCGCGAATGCTCCACGAAGAGAATGCGGCGAAATCATGTAGCCGCATGCTCCAGCATTGGAGAATTCGGGTGGGATGGTGGAAACGCGCCAGCAACTCAGCCGTTTTTTGAGTGCGGCGC
>JBJTOW010000867.1:0-3012 GCA_046074805.1 Planctomycetota bacterium
AACCAATTGGCGTGAAACCAGCGGTGATCGATTCGGTTGCGGGCGATGTGACTCGCGAATCGCTTTTCGATGACGCCTTTCCACTCGGCGCGACCTCGCGCAGCTCGTCGCGCAACGCGGTCGACTGGCTTGTCGACCCGCCGTTCGCCCCGGTTTCGGGTCGGCGAATACTGCGGCAAGCCCAAGCCGCCTCTTACACAGACACAATCGAATTCAAGCTTAAGCCGGTCGTTATGCCGCCGGATGGAACGCTCGAAGTTTGGCTGCGAATCGACCCTGTTGATCCGCCAGCGTCGGTCGCTGTTGGAGCGGTCGGGGGCCAAGCGGTGACTTGGAAACGCGGCGAGACAGGATTTGTGCGGGAAAAGCCATCCGAGCCGCCGGTGGAACTGGGTAAGTGGACCAAGCTTTCGCTCCGTGCCGCCGAACTGGGATTTAAGCCTGGTGACCGACTGAATGGCGTGACGTTGAACCAGACTGGCGGCATCGCCTACTGGGACTCCATGGCGATTGTCGGCACACCTGACGCCGCTCTCGATCCGTCGCGGTCGCTGGCCGCGTGGCGTCAACGTGTTGGCACAACGCCCCCGCCCGAATTTCCCGCGGAACTGAATGCCGCTTTGCAAGCCGGCCCGGAAAAGCCGTTGCCGCCCGAGATGGCGGCGAAACTGACGCGGTTTTACGTCGCGTTCATCGCGCGACCGGTGACCGACGAACTGGCGATCGCCCGTTCGGCTTGGGAGGGAGCGCGAGTCGCGCGCCAGATCGCCGACGAAGCGGCGCCAGGGTCGATGGTCTATCGCGAAATGGAGAAGCCGCGGGAATCGTTCGTCATGACTCGTGGCCTGTACGATAAGCCGGGGGAACGCGTCGAGCCTGCTGGTCCAGCGATTCTGCCGCCCATTCGTTCCGAGTCGCCCAACGCGCGGCTCAACCGGCTTGACCTCGCTCGTTGGCTGGTTGGCGCCGACAATCCACTGACCGCGCGGGTCGCCGTCAATCGCTTCTGGCAACAACTGTTCGGCGTCGGCCTGGTCAAAACCAGCTACGACTTCGGCTCGCAGGGTGAGCCGCCATCGCATCCGGAACTGCTGGACTGGCTGGCCACCGATTTCCGCGAGTCGGGCTGGGACATGAAGAGACTCGTTAAACAATTGGTGATGACCGCCGCCTTCCGCCGCGACGCGAGGCTCGAGCCGGCAGTTCGCGCCGCGGATCCAGCGAACCGTTGGTACGCGCGCGGTCCCCGTTTCCGACTCGATGCCGAACAGGTTCGGGACAACGCTTTGTTCGTCAGCGGACTGATCAACCTCGAGCAAGGTGGGCGTGGAGTGCGTCCTTACCAGCCCGCGAACATCTGGGAGCCGGTTGGATATTCGGACAGCAACACGCGGTTCTACCTGCAAGACCACGGCCCTGCCCTGTACCGCCGTAGTCTCTACACATTCTTGAAACGCACCGCTCCACCACCGTTCATGGCCAACTTCGACGCTCCCAACCGCGAACAGGTTTGCATGGCGCGCGAACGGAGCAACACACCGCTTCAGGCGCTGCAATTGATGAACGATACGCAGCACTTCGAGGCCGCAAGGGCGCTCGCGGAACGAGTGCTGTCCGAAGGCGGCGACAACGAGCCAGCGCGGATCGATTTCCTCTTTCGCACCGTGCTCGCGCGACGTCCCACAGATCAAGAGCGCGGCCTGCTCACCGCGGCGCTTGCTCGTCAACGCCAACTGTACGCCCAGGATGGCGACGCGGCTCAACGCGCGATCCGCGTCGGCGAGTCCTCGCCCCGCGGCGTAGCTCCGCCCGCCGAAACGGCCGCCTGGACCATCCTGGCCAACCTTATCCTCAACCTAGACGAAACGGTGAATAGGAATTGAGAAGGAACGAAGTGCCAGCCGGAATTTTCGCTTGAACCCAAAACGAACCGCCTTCCGCCCGCGACGACGGATCACCAGCAACTGCCCACTGCCCACTGACCTCCGATTGCTGACACTCAGGCGTCGCAGGGCGCCGCGAGTGACCTCCGATTGCTGACACTTGGCCACTGACAACTGACAACTGACAACCGACAACTGACAACCGCTCCCAGGAGCCAACTTGTGGATCCTCTTCGAGAATATCTGACCGCCCTGCATCGCCGCCAGTTTTTCGGGGCCGCTGGGGTCCGGCTGGGAGGCGCCGCATTGAGCTTGTTGGCGGCCCGTGGCGCCGGTGCGCCCCGGCTGCTTGCGGCTCCGCCGAGCGACGGGGCAACGGCGAGCGGAGCGAAGGCCGAAGGGGTGGTCAATCAGGCGGCGACACGTGCACGAATGTCGCCCGCGTTGCCCGGCCTTCCGTATTTCGCTCCCAAGGCGAAAGCGGTGATTTACCTGCACATGAATGGCGGGCCGACGCAAATTGATTTGTGGGACCACAAACCGAAGCTTGCCGAGTTCTTCGACAAGGATTTGCCGGATTCGATCCGCCGTGGCCAGCGGATCACAACAATGACCAGTGGACAGGCTCGCTTGCCTGTCGCGCCGTCGATGTTCAAATTCACCCAGCACGGTCAGTGTGGCCGCTGGGTGAGCGAACTGTTGCCACATACGGCTCGACATGTCGACCGCATCGCGCTCGTCAAATCGGTTCACACGAACGCCATCAACCACGACCCCGCTTGCACCTTCGTCATGACGGGTAGTGAAGTTCCTGGCAAACCGAGTTTTGGTTCGTGGTTGTCGTATGGATTGGGGTGTGAAACGAATGACCTGCCGGCGTTTGTCGTGTTGACGCCCAATTGGAAGTCGGGAGCGGCGGCCCAAGCCTTGTTCACACGGATGTGGGCGAGCGGCTTTTTGGCGAGTAAACACTCGGGTGTGGTGCTCCGCCATGTTGGCGACCCGGTGCTGTACGTGCAGAATCCGCCTGGAGTGGCGACGGAAAACCGGCGCGCGATGCTCGACACGCTGAAGCAACTTAACGAAGGCGCGTTCGAGCGGTTGGGCGACCCGGAAACGCAGTCGCGGA
>JBJTOW010000868.1:0-5523 GCA_046074805.1 Planctomycetota bacterium
GGCTTCGGATCGAACGTGTCGACATGGCTGGGACCACCTCCCATGAACAGCACAATGACGCTCCGAGCGGTGGCGTTGACCGGCTCCACCGAGCGTTCCTCGCCGAGAAGTTGCCCTGCGGCAATCGTCCCGAGGCCCAATCCCGAAGCGAGAAGCCACGCGCGTCGCGAACGCCGCACTTCCCGTGCGTCGGCTATCCGCGCGTCGACTATCCGCGCGTCGGCCATGCGTGCGTCGGCCATGCGTGCGTCAGCTATGCGTGGATTTGTTTCGCACTCGTGGCTCATCCTCGGCCTTCCCGTCACTCGAGATACGCGAACTCGTTCAAATTCATCAATATTTGGCAGAAGCGGCGGAGCGGCGACCAAGGCTCGGCAGCCGCGTCGGCCTTTTGAATCGCCGTATCGGTGTTGAGCGGAGGCGAGCGGTCCTTCCCCCAAAAGGCGAGGGCCGCAGATCGCTCGTCGGCGTCCGGTGGCCGCCCAAGCGCCAACCCGTAGGCCGTTTCCAGTTGCAGAAGCGGATCATCGCCCGCGAGGCTTTCGACACGCGCCGCGAATCGCTCGGCCATCCGCGCGGCGAACGGGCTGTTCAGTAGGAATAGCGGCTGCAGCGAAACGGTCGTGACGAGCCGACGGCCGCATGGTTCGTTGGCATTCGCGCCATCAAATAGCCGTTGCACTTCCGGCAGCATATCCCGCTTTTGAAAAATGTAGAGAGCGCGTCGCCGCGAGGTTTGCTCGTCGCCACTGGGACCACCAGCGGCTAAGTCGAGTTCGCCAGCGACAGCCAACAATTTGTCGCGCACCGACTCAGCCTCCAATCGCCGCGACGGAAAACGCCAAAGTGAGTAATTCTCGGGATCGCGCTCGTGCCCCGTCTCAAAAACCTGAACGCTGTGACTGCTCGCAGCCGACGACTGATCCGCCCCGAGTGCATAGACGCTCGAGTTACAGATCAGTCGATGAAGGCGTTTCGTGCTCCAGCCTTGTTCGCGACCTGCGACAGCGAGAAAGTCGAGCAGTTCGGGGTGGGACGGCGGAGCGCCCCGCAGGCCGAAATCTCCGGGCGTTTCCACAAGGCCACGGCCAAAATGGTGTTGCCAAACGCGATTCGCCCAAACACGCGATGTCAGCGGATGTGCGGGATCGACCAGCCAGTCAACGAAGGCCGATCGCGACCCGTTATGACGTGCCAGGGCCGGATCGCCGAAAGCCAGCTCAAGCACCGCCGGCCAACCCGCCTCGACGGCGGGGCCTCGACGATGCGCATTGCCACGCACAAGCAAGTGCGCCCGGGCTTCGCGCAGTTGTTCGGCTTCGAACTGCAATGGATAGAAGCCCCGCATCGGCAGCACCTCGATCGACGTGGGCGACGTGCGCGGCGAATAGAACCCCCAGGTCTGCGGCCGGTCCGGCAATTGTTTTTCCCATGCGGCGATTTTCTTTTTGAGCGATTCGTACAGTGGTTTTTCGTCGTCCGCGATCTCACGCTCGATTTGACTGTCGAGCAACTGCAGTTGGAGGTCGGCTTGCCGCGCCAGCTCCTGCTGCTCGGGCGTGCGCCGCCCCGAAGGCGTTTCGAGCGCTGCGCGAGTTTCCAAGGAAAGCTTCGCGAGCCGATCTTTTCGCAAACGCTCGCGGGCCGAGTCGAACAGCACCTTGGCCAACTGCCGCGCCGGATCAGCGCCGCCGGAATGGCCGAATCGTAGCGCTGGTTGAGTTCACGATCGCGGAGCGTGAGATTCGCGGGCTGACCACTCACGAACAACGCTTGCAGCCGGTAGTAATCCCGCTGCGTGATAGGATCGAATTTGTGGTTGTGGCACTGTGCGCAGCCGATGGTCAGCCCCAACACGCCTTCGCCGACCATGTTCACGATGTCCACCAACACGTCGTTGCGTTGCAGCGCCTTGTCTTCCTCATTGCTGCTGAGCCGCGCGGCGGCCAAAAAACCGGTGGCGATCAAGTGACTGTCCGCGTACGGCAGCAGCTCGTCACCCGCGATTTGTTGATACAGGAACTGATCGAAAGGCAGGTCGCGGTTGAACGCGTCGACGACGTAGTCGCGATATCGCCAAGCATAGGGCCGCGGATGATTCGATTCGAACCCCTCGCTTTCCGCCCAGCGAGCCACATCCAGCCAATGGCGTCCCCACCGTTCGCCATAGCGCGGCGATGCCAGTAGCCGGTCAACGGCTCGCGCGACGCCGTCAGGCGAACTGTCGCTCGCGAACTCATCCAGCCAGTCCATGGAAGGCGGCAATCCCGTCAAATCCATCGAGAGGCGCGAAAGCAGCCGCCGTCGGTCAGCGAACGGTGCCGGCGATAGTCCCCGCCGAACATATTCGGCGGCGATGAACGCGTCGACCGGCGTTTGGCACCACCGGGATGCACCGCCATTCTCCGTGAAGCTACTGTCCACGCGGCTGTGGGTCGCGTCGCCGGGCCCGGCATCTACTCGGGCAGAGCCCCGCGTGCCAGAGCGGTGATTCCCAGGATTGCCGATCGTGGGAGTGATGGGCCGGACGGGTGTCTGGAAAGCCCAATGGGAACTCTTCGCGGCCGGCGGAGGGAGTAAGTTGTCGTCCCAAGGCAGACCTTGGTCGATCCAATCTTTCAGCAACGCGACCTCGACGGCTGTCAGAGCGGGCCCCGACTCGGGAGGTGGCATTCGGCGTTTGGGATCCGCCTCGACGATCACTTGAGCCAGCCGACTGGTTCGACTGTCACCTGGCACCGCCAACGGATGTCCGTTGGATTCGCCGAGCAGTTCAATACGCACATCCAGTTGATAGCCTGAAGTGGCCTCGCGACCGGCATGGCAGGCGAAACAACGGGTGCGCAGAAGCGGCAACACTTGGGAACCAAAGTCAACCGCAGCCGGTTTCTCCGCAGCGCTCGTAGTCTGGGTAGTCGCCAAGTGGGCGAACGGTATCCAGGCGAAGAAGGCGGACGCGATAACGTGGATGGCCGTTTTCCGGGCGACTCGCATGGAGGCGTGGTTTTGGGTCATCACGTTTTGGCCCCCACTCATCAAGTTTCCGCCTTCGCCGGTTGCGACCAATCGATACACGATTATGTTACCCGTCGCGGTTTTTGTCACCCGCGCCCGAGAATGAACAATGCCCGATGGCCGTCAAACCGCCATGGGTGGCTTGCGGATGGCGGCCGGGCATGGCACAACCTGCCCCACTAAACCATCGCTTGTCGGTTTTGTCATTGAGTCGCCAGGTAAGGAAGAAGGAAAGGTCGCCATGAGCGTTGAACAGGAATTGATCGCGGTCAATCAGCGGTTGCTGGAGAGCATCGTTAACCAGGACTGGGCGGCTTACGCCGAACTGTGCCATCCGACGCTTACCTGTTTCGAACCGGAGAGTCGCGGACAGGTTGTCGCGGGACTGCCGTTCCATCAGTACTACTTCGACCTACCGTCTTCGAAATCGAAAAAGCTGGTCACGATGACCGGGGTGCATGTGAGACTGATGGGCGACGCCGCCGCGGTTCTTAGCTACGTGCGTTTGACCCAGTATTTGGACGGCGCCTCGGCGCCACAAACCGGCCGGGTCGAAGAAACACGCGTTTGGCAGAAGTTCGACGGCAAATGGCAGCACGTCCACTTCCATCGCTCATCGATGTCGTAGCCGTTTGATGTCCTAGCCGTTTAGCGGGGAGCGATCAACACGATGTTCATCGTCACCAATCGCAATCTGATCGAAAACGCCGCCGGCGTCGAGGGACTCGGCGGGCTCGTGAATCCGATGGGCCCCGCCGAGCTGCGGATGCTCGAGGCGATTCCCCATGGCGATGATTGGGAAGTGCGGATCCTGCCCGACCAGTTGACGCCGGAAATGAAGGCCGAAGTGGGCATTCAGGGGCCGGGGACCGTCTACGCCAGCCAGTACGTCTTTCGCCGCCTACTGGCCGTCGCCAACCCGCGGCAAGCCCAGCCCGCATCGCGAAAACGCGGCAAAGATCTGTTGTTGTTCGTACATGGCTTCAACAATAGTTTCGCCGATGTGCTCGACCGCTGCCACAGCTTGGCGGAGACATACGACGTCGAAGTGATCGCGTTCACGTGGCCCGCCAATGGCGGCGGCGTGAAAGGAGCGATCGACTACTTGGAAGATAAACGCGACGCCCAGGCATCGGTCGTGGCGTTCGATCGCGTGCTGGACAAGGCCCGCGATATGATCCAATCGGCCCGCGCGGACTATCTCAACGGATTGATCGTCGAATCGCGTGAGCGATTTCCGGAAAGCGGCGAGAAACAGCGGGAATATGTGGCCAAGCGGGCCGAACAACAGTGTCCTTTCCGAGTCAGCTTAATGCTCCACAGCATGGGCAACTACTTGCTCGAACGCACCCTCAAGTCGGAAGCGCTGCGTTCCAGCCAATTGGTTTTCGACAACATTCTGCTCGTGGCTGCCGACTGCAACAATGAACGCCACGCGGAATGGGTCGACCGCCTGCAGGTCCGCAATCGTCTATACATTACTATTAACGAAGACGATTACGCTCTACGTGTTTCGCGGATGAAAGGGGGTGAAGAGCAGGGCCCTCGGCTTGGCCACTACCCCTACTCGTTAAATGCCAAACAAGCGTCTTACGTCGACTTCACCGGCGCGCCGCATGTCGGTTCGTCCCATGCCTACTTTGAAGGCGCTGCGCTGAAGAACGACGCCGTCCGCCAATTCTTCCATGCCGCCGTTCACGGTATGCGAGTCGAGGAGGAAGTTTCGCTGCGATACGATCCGGCGAAAAACCTCCATCGATTGCCGACGTAGCCGAGCGTCGGACGGAGCACGGTGCGGGTCGCACTGATTCTCAACCTCCCAAGGACCAACCAATGCGACGACGGGATTTTTTGGCGACATCTCAGCAAACGCTCATCGCCGGAGCGGCTTGCGGATTCGGAATGAATGCGGCCGCGGCGGACAGACCGACTGGCACTGACGGGGACGGATATCCAACCGCGCTCGAAATCATCGACTGCCATACTCATTTTTACGACCCCGGGCGACCGGAAGGCGTTCCGTGGCCGGGCAAGGGCACATCGCTGTATCGCACGGTGCTTCCCCAAGACTTACGCGCGGTGCCCACCTTCAAACCGTTGAAGGGGACGATCGTCGTCGAGGCCAGTCCATGGGTCGAAGACAACGCATGGCTGCTACGACTGGCGGAGCAAGATCCGTTTGTCGTGGGTGTCGTGGGGAATCTGCAACTGGGCGAACCTGAGTTCACCGCGAGGCTGAAGCGATTCGCCGCGGATCGTCGATTTCGAGGCATTCGCGTGTCCTCGGCGGCAGTCAAGGAGCGGGTGGAAAAGGGGGAATGGCGCGACTTCCAGAGACTCGCCGACGCCAACCTGGCGATCGATGTCAACGGAGGTCCAGACACGCCAGCGATACTCGCGAAACTGGCCCCGCAGGCGCCAGATCTGCGGATTGTGCTCAATCACATCGGAAATGTGCGGATCACAGCCAACGCGCCGCCCGCTGATTGGCGATCCGGGATCCAGGTG
>JBJTOW010000869.1:0-9051 GCA_046074805.1 Planctomycetota bacterium
ACCTCTGTCGGCGACGGAAAAGGGACTCATCCGTGTCTGGATCAATGACGGCGCTCCTGGCACCGCCCCGGTCGCGACGATCGGGCTTGGCACCACTCCGTCGGGCGAACCGAAGGCGCCAGGATCCGTCGCCACGCCAACGCATTGGTCTTTCCTACCGCCGGTCCGACCTGCCGTTCCCGCCACTCGACGTGGCGATTCGCTGGCAAAAGGTGATTCGACGATGTCGGCTTCGAATTCGATTGGTCCCGACCGTTCAACTCCACGGACAGCCATCGACGCCTTCGTCTTAGAGACGCTTGAGGCCAAGGGACTGTCGGTCGCCAGTCCCGCTAGCCGCACGGTGTTGCTGCGACGCGTGTCGTTTGCGCTTGTAGGATTACCGCCTCGGGTCGAGGACATCGACGACTTCGCGGCGGATCAAGCGCCAGATGCCTGGGAGCGGCAACTCGATCGGTTGCTGGCCAGCCCGCGATATGGTGAGCGTTGGGGACGCCATTGGCTCGATCTCGCCGGTTACGCCGACTCGGCCGGTATCCTGAATGAGGATCGTCCGATTGCCAACGCCTATCGCTACCGCGACTATGTGATCCGCGCGTTGAACGCGGACAAGCCGTACGATCGCTTCTTGCAAGAGCAGTTGGCGGGCGACGAGCTGTCCGATTACTGGACGGCTTACGAGACTCAGGAACGTCTTCCTGAAACGGTGGTCGAGGCGGTGACGGCCACCGGCTATCTTCGTTGCGCGGCCGACGCGAGCCGACCGGATTTCGCCTCGATCAAGAACGCCGACGCTCAATATTTCTATCCAACCATCAACGATACTTTGCAGATCATAGCATCCTCGACGATGGGACTGACATTGCAGTGCGCTCGCTGCCATAGCCACAAATACGACCCCATCCCACAAACCGATTACTACCGCATGCAAGCGGTGTTGATGGCCGCGTTCCGACCGAAACAATGGATTCCACAGATGGATCGCAAGCTGCCCGTGGCGACACGGGCGGAGCAGCAGGCGGCCGAGGCGGCGAACGGACGGCTCGACAAACGGATCGCCGCTTTACGGCAGGAACTCGTCAAGACAAAGGGGACGTACGCCGAACGGCTGTTCGAAACGCGGCTCGCAGAGGTTTCCGAACCGATCCGTGGCGACGTGAAGAAAGCCTTCGACAAACCGGCGAAGGAACGCTCACCGATCGAAACCTATCTGACCGAAAAATTTCAGCCATCGCTTCGACCCGATGACAAATCGCTCGACAAGTTACTTCCCGAAATCTACGCCGACTTCAAGCCAGGGGTCGAGCGGTTGAATCAGGCGATCGCGGCGGCGGAACGCGAGCGAATCCGATTCGATGACTTGCGGGCGCTGTACGACCTGCCTGGCGACGTGGTGACTCCCGTTTTGCGGCGGGGCGATCCACTCACGCCCGGTGATTCCGTCGAACCCGGTGTGCTTTCGGCGATCGCTACCCCCGAGCCGTTCCGTTGGCTAGGAAGCGGCGTTAAACAACCTGCCGCATCTGGCGCGGATGCCAAACCATCAACTTCTGCCGCGACGGGCGGTGATGCGATAGCCAACGCGCAACGCCCCTCGGACCGGACCAGTGGTCGGCGATTGGCGTTCGCCCGCTGGCTGACTCAGCCCCGGCATCCACTGACCGCCCGGGTGCTCGTCAATCGCGTATGGTTGCATCATTTCGGCGAAGGTTTGGTCGCCACGCCAGAGGACTTCGGTGTGCTTGGATCGGCCCCGTCCCATCCGCGATTGCTGGACTGGTTGGCCTGCGAATTCGCCGACGGTGGCTGGAGTCTAAAGTCACTCCACCGAGTCATGTTGTCGTCCGCCGTATACCGACAGTCGTCGACGGTTTCCGCCAGCGCGGAGCAAGCTGGTAAAAACGCCGATCCGGGCAATCGGTTGTTGTGGAAGCAGCGGCTCCGGCGACTGGAAGCCGAACCGCTCCGGGACGCGATGCTCGCCGCCGCCGGTACGCTCGACCATAGCCTATTTGGTCCGCCCATTCCTGTCGCTCGGCGAGGTGACGGGGAAGTGAATGTCGCCGACGGAGCCAATCCGCGTCGCCGTTCGATTTATCTGCAAATCCTGCGACTCGCCCCCGTCACCTTGCTACAATCCCACGACCAACCGGTGATGGCTGTCAATTGCACGCGACGTGGCCAGTCGACCGTCGCCACCCAAGCTCTCACGCTGCTCAACAGCGACGCGGTTGCCAACGCGGCCCGCGAGTTGGCGGACCGGGCCCGCGCCGCCGCTTCCACACCCGTTTCCCCGGCCGTATCGCCGGCCGCAGAGCCGGCCGCCTTCCAAACCGGCTCGGTGGAATCCTCGATTCGGTCTCTCGGGCTGGCTGCGTGGGCCCGTGAGTTTTCGGCGGATGAGGTTGCAGAACTGAAACGTTTTCTCGCCACGCAAACGGCCGCTTACGCTGCGGCCGCGTCGCCGTCCGCAGCCGTTGCCGGTCCAGGGGCGACACCGACGAGTGCGTCGGCCAAGGCTCCTGCCAACGCGTCGGCCAACGCGCCAGTGAGCCCGCCAGACAGTGCGCCAGTCAGCGCTGCAAACCTTGAGCATGAACGCAAAGCTTGGATCGACCTCGCGCACATGCTTTTGGCCGCCAATGAGTTTGTTTACATCGATTGAGTCGCGAGTCCTGCGGCTGATTGAGCGGTGTCCGCGTCGAGATTGCTCGAAAGGTATTCAACAAAGGGAATTGTCTATGGGCGCCCAGATCTGGACAAAAAATGCCGCCGCGACGACAAAGCGGGCGTTGAACTTGGGGGCAGGGTCGGACTTGGGGACGGGTTCGCGGCGCGAATGGCTGGGACGGATGGGCATCGGCTTCGCGGGCATGGCGTTGGCTTCGCTGTTGCCGGAATCGCTGGCGGGGGCTGGTGAGTCGGTTGCGGCACCACTGGATGCGCGGGCTCGTCTACCGCATCACGCGCCGCGCGCGCGAGCGGTGATTCAATTGTTTATGCATGGGGGACCGAGCCAAGTCGATTTGCTCGACCCGAAGCCCGAATTGGCGAAGCGTAGCGGCCAGGCTCCGCCCGACGAAGTCGCGGACGATGAGAAGCGGACAAGCTTTCTTTTGGGAAGTCCGTTCAAGTTCGCCCGCCATGGCTTGAGCGGCCTGGAGTTTTCCGAAACTCTCCCGGCGATCGCCCGGCATGCCGATGACATCGCGGTGATTCGCTCGATGTTCACCGAACATCGCAATCACGAACAGGCGATTTGGATGGCGAATACGGGGCTAACCGTCGCGGGCCGTCCGAACATTGGTTCCTGGGTCGCGTACGGTCTGGGGTCCGAGAATGAAAACCTTCCCGCTTATGTCGCTCTTCCCGATCCGCGTGGGCTGCCTGTCGATGGTACTCGGAATTGGTCGAGTGGCTGGTTGCCGCCGTTGTTCCAAGGCACCGCTGTGCGTTCCGAAGGATCGCCCGTCCTGCATCTACGGCCGACCATCGCCCGCGAAGGGAGCGTGGAATCCGGCCGACTGGCACTCCTGCGCTCATTGAATGACCGTCATCGCGCCGCGCGGCCCGGTGAATTGGAACTTGACGCGCGTATCGCCAGCTTTGAACTGGCGGCTCGGATGCAGTTGACCGCCACCGACGCGCTGGACATCGACCGGGAAACAGAGGCGACGCGGCGGCTGTACGGGCTCGACAATGATCGCACCCGATCGTATGGGCGCCGCTGCTTGATGGCACGGCGGCTCGTGGAGCGTGGCGTGAGGTTCATTCAATTGTTTATGGCTGGCCAACCTTGGGATACGCATGCCAACAATGTCGCTGGCATGCGTTCGTGTTGCGACCAAACCGACGTTCCAATCGCCGGCCTGCTCACCGATCTCAAACAACGCGGACTACTCGACACAACCATTGTGCAATGGGGAGGCGAATTCGGACGCACGCCAACCGCCGAGACTCGCGATCCAACGAAGACGACCGGCGCCGAGGGCCGGGACTATCATCCGTACGGTTTCAGCGTTTGGCTGGCCGGAGGCGGCGTCCGTGGCGGCTATGCGCACGGAGCGACCGACGACTTTGGCTACAGGGCGATCCATCAGCGGACACAGACCGCCGATTTGCACGCGACTCTCTTGCACTTGTTGGGGCTCGAACACGAGCGTTTGACGTATTCGCACCATAGCCGCGACGAACGCCTAACCGATGTCTACAAGGCTCGCGTCGTTCGGGAATTGATCGCTTAAGGCGGTGCCGACGCGGCGAATCGTTCGTAGGCTGCGTGAATGCGCGACTGGGATGTATCGTGGGGAGTTGCTGAAATGGATGACGACAGCCGTGCCGCGCCACCCGCCCCTTCGCGTCACAACGCCCATTCTGTGCTGCGGTGCGCTGATGTGCGACGCCTGGAGTACCCTGCGTCGGACCGGGAACTGTTCGATCGTCTGCTCCGGGATTTCGTTCCCCCTGACGCCTTTGACGCGCACGCTCATCTATACGATTTACGGCATTTGGCCCCGACCGCCACAGCGGCCGACTTCGCGGGCGATCCGGAAATCACGCATGAGGTCTTGGTCGAGCGAATGGGGCGGTGGATGGGCGATCGAGTCGTCGCCAACGGCTTGTATTTTCCCTTCCCAATGCGGCATGTCGACTGCGAAGCGGCGAACGCGTTCCTCGCGAAAACCCTTGCAGATAAGCCGGGCTCGCGCGGCTTAATGCTGATTCGTCCGACCGATTCGCCCGAGGCGACCACCGCATGGCTGGACCGTGCCGGGTTCGCTGGTTTCAAGGTCTATCATGTGTTCGCGGCTCGGACGGACACGTTCAACGCCGAACAGGGCGAGTTCCTACCGGATTGGGCTTGGGAACTGGCCGATCAGCGCGGCCTGTGCATCATGATGCACATGGTTCTGCCGCGAGCGCTCAGCGAACCACTGAACCAGGATTACATCCGCCGCCAGTGTTTGCGGTACCCGAACGCGCAACTAATACTGGCTCACGCCGCTCGTGGCTTCAACGCTCGCCACACGGTCGATGCGGCGTTCATGCTGCGCGGATTGTCGAACGTGTGGTGCGACACCTCCGCGATTTGCGAACCGTCCGCGTTCGAATCGCTAATGGAAACCCTTGGTCCGTCTCGGCTGCTATACGGCAGCGATTTTCCCGTTTCGGAATTGAGAGGCCGCAGCCTTTCGATCGGCGACGGATTCTTTTGGCTCCACGACGATAATGCGCAGTGGACGGGTTGGCAGCACGCCAAGCCTGCATTGGTCGGAATCGAATCGCTGTTGGCGTTGCGGCAGGCCTGTCGAACGCTCAAGCTGGTCGACCGCGACATCGAGCGTATCTTTGGCGGCAGTGCCCGACAACTGCTCGGGTTGGCCCAGCCGTCGCGCGACGGCGTCCACGAACGCTATCGGGAAGCGAAACGCCTGATTCCCGGCGGCACGCAGCTGTTGTCGAAACGGCCGGAGATGTTCGCTCCGGGCCGCTGGCCGGCCTACTACGAAGAGGCGATTGGTTGCGAGGTGGTCGACAGCGATGGCCGACGCTACCTCGATATGTCCTATTGCGGCATTCTGTCGTGCCTGCTCGGCTTTGCCGACCCTGATGTCAACGCCGCCGTGATCCGTCGCGTCCATCTAGGCTCCATGGCCACCCAGCAAACGGCCGACGAATTGGAGTTGGCGAAGTTGCTCGTCGAAATCCATCCATGGGCCGAGCAATCGAGGTTCACTCGCGGTGGCGGCGAAGCGATGGCGGTCGCCGCGCGGATCGCCCGGGCGGCGACCGGTCGCGGCAAAATCGCGTTATGCGGCTACCACGGCTGGCATGACTGGTACTTGGCGGCGAATCTTGGCGGCCTGCCGCAGCAGCCGGCGGCGTCAGCGGCGTCCGCCCAATCTTCTGGGGCAGGCTCGGCGAAACAACTCGACGGACATCTTCTCCCGGGGCTGGAGCCGTCGGGCGTGCCCCGCGAATTGGCCGGGACGATCGCCACGTTCCGTTACAACTCGGTGGACGAATTGGACGCCGCGCTGGTCGCCTGCGGCGACGATCTCGCGGCGATCGTCATGGAGCCGACCCGCAGCGTCGATCCGGCCCCTGGGTTTTTGGAAATCGTGCGGGAGCGGGCCACTTCGCGTCGCGCGGCTTTGATTTTCGATGAAATCAGTTCCGGCTGGCGCCTTTGCCTCGGTGGAGCCCATCGCCTTTACGGCGTTGATCCAGACATCGCCGTGTTCGCGAAAGCGATCAGCAATGGTTTTGCGATGGGGGCCGTGATTGGCCGCCCCTCGTTTATGAACGCTTGCCAGGGTTCGTTTATTTCCAGTACCTACTGGACCGAGGGAATCGGGCCCGCTGCGGCTGTCGCCGCCATTCGCAAAATGCGGCGGATCGATGTGCCAGCTCATCTAAAAACGCTCGGATTGATGGTGATGGATGGCTGGCGGATGCTGGCGGAAAAGCATGGAATTCCCGTGTCGATCGGTGGTCGACCCGCCTCATGTTCGCTGGCGTTCCAACATCCGGCCGCCGCCGCGTTGCAAACGCTCTTAACCGACCGAATGCTCGACCACGGGATTTTGGCGGCAGGTAGTTGCGCATTGACGTGGGCTCACGCGCCTCACCATGTAAGCCGCTATTTGGCCGCCTTGGACGCTGTTTTCGCGGAATTGGCGGCGGCGATCCGCGAGGGGGATATTGAACGCCGTTTGTCGGGTCCCGTGAAGCATTCGACTTTTCGTCGACTCGTCGATTAGTCGCTCGGCTGGGATTTCACCAACCGAGCGACCTCCGTCGGGGGTCGCTTCCAAAGCGAATTAACATTCGCTTGGACTATTGAGGGGCATTTACGCCAGCCGTCGATTACGGCATACTTTCGCTCAACTCATTGCAGGGAATTAGCAATACTTGAGCAAAGGTGCCTCCATGGCGAAAAATGTCCGTAAAGGTTCGTCCGCTTCTCAAGCTATCCGTGACTATTGCCGTGACAACCCCGATAAGGCTCCCAAAGAGGTCGCGTCGGAAATGGTCGCCCGCGGTTTCACGAAGGTTACCGCTGGCTACGTGAGCACGATCAAGTCGCTGGCGAAGAAAGCGGCGGCTGAAGGGGCTACATCCTCGACATCGTCGAGCAAGGCGGAAAACGCCGCTTCTGACGTGTCGAAAGGCGGGGCGAAACGGGGACGAAAACCGGCTGGCATATCGACGGAGTCGCGATCTGGTTCGAAGTCGGCCAAAGGTGTGTCATCCGATTCAACCAAAGAGTATCCGATTGACTTGTTGATCGCTGTTAAAAAGCTGGCTGATTCCATCGGCGGTTTCGCCAACGCGCTCGCCGCGCTCAATGCCCTTTCCAAACTCGGTGGCTAACAAGTTTGAACATGAGCCTGTCACTGACGGCGGGCTTGTCCATGCCATTGGCAAGCCGTCAGCTGGCTGGGGTGGATCCGCCTCAACTAAAAAAGCTTTCTTCAGGCTTTTTTAAGGGGTCTAAGACAAATTGGGCTTCCCGCATGTCTTGGCGTTTCACCGCCGCCGTCTTCCTGTTAGTCGCTGTATGCGTGAATCTCGAACGTCGCGCGTCTGCGCAGATGGCAAACAAGGAACCGCCGGTGCGTGACGAGTCGGGTGTGTGGCGTCACACGCTCCGATCACCACGTCAGTCGGGTGAGACAGAGTTGCGGGTGTTGTTGCCGCCGGACCTGGAGGCCGCGTGGCGGGCAACGCCAGCCACCGCGCCGCGAGTTCCGGTGGTGTATCTGTTGCCAGTGGAGGCGAACCGCGAGTCGCGTTATGGCGATCCGATCCGCGAGTTGCTTGATCGGAAGCTGCATGAGCGCTTTCGCGTGGTGTTCGCCGCGCCGACGTTCGCGCGGCTTCCATGGTACGCCGACCACCCAAGCCGCGCCGACTCGCGTCAGGAGGCTTATCTCCTGGAAGATATCGTGCCATTGGTCGAGTCGCATTATCCGGTGAAAGCCGAGCGAGTGGGACGGATGTTGCTCGGCTTTAGCAAATCGGGGTGGGGCGCATGGGCGTTGTTGCTGTTGCATCCCGATCGGTTCGAACGCGCCGCGGCATGGGACGCGCCACTGATGATGGATCGCCCCGGTTTGTACGGCTCCGGCGACATTTTTGGGGATGTCGCCACGTTTAGTCGTTATGAGATTTCCGCGTTGTTGCGGCAACGCGCGGAAAAGATGCGCGGCCCCGCCGCTCCACGACTCGTCTTAACCGGATATGGAAACTTTCGCAGCGAACACGAACGAACACACGTATTGCTCGAGGAGTTGTCGGTGCCGCACGT
This sequence comes from Planctomycetota bacterium, assembly GCA_046074805.1. Lineage (GTDB taxonomy): Bacteria > Planctomycetota > Planctomycetia > Pirellulales > Pirellulaceae > CAIXSC01. The sequence continues at coordinate 8,315 of JBJTOW010000869.1, forward strand.
CTATCGGGACGGCCCAAAGCGAGTGCACGATTGGCACAGCGGCTGGGTCGCTGAAGCGTTGGAACTGCTTTTGATGACTCGCTCCGCCCCATGATTCCAACGTCGGGTGGCTGGAGCCTCTGGATCCAGCAACTCAGACGTGACAAAAGCGTTTGACAACCAGGCGCGTATCGCGTTGGCGATCGACTCAGCGACATGATCGCGGGCACGATCGCACGAAGCTATGGAAAGCGTCGCCAGCCATCACCGATCAGTTCTAAAACCTCTCCAACAGCATCCGGCGGAAAATCCCCCGCTGGGAAGAAGGTTTCGACCGCTTCATGGATGAAACTCGCGAGTTTTCAGTTTTCAGGTTGCGCGCTGGGTAACCGTTCGCGGTTCGAAGGTTCAACATCGAACCCGAATTGCAAGTTTTGAAGTTGCCCCGTTCCGAGTTGTTTTTATGGCCGAAGGCCATATTCGCCGTAGCAGGCAGAGCGTCTTGAACATGGCCTTAGGCCATCACCTGAAGATTCCCAAAAAATTTGCAATTTCAAAACTTGCGCTTCGGGTTACTATTGCGGCCCTCGCTTGCGCTTTTTGAAGTTGCACAGTTCCGCGTTGTTTTTATGGCCGAAGGCCATTTTTCACCGTAGCCTGGGGCATCGCCCCAGGAATTCGGACCGTCACGAATCGTTTGGCCGAAGGCCATATTCACGGCGAACGGCAGGGCGTTGTGAACATGGCCTTCGGCCAAG
>JBJTOW010000870.1:0-4622 GCA_046074805.1 Planctomycetota bacterium
GCCTGGAACATGGGCTGGAAAGGCATGCGGTCGGTCATGAAGCACAAAAGCCGATTGCGGCGGGGTGAATTTTTCCCGCCGTTCCTATACGTTTCGATCGTCAATAGCTGCAATCTACGCTGCCAGGGTTGCTGGGTGGACGTAGCCGCCAAGCAATCGCGAATCGAAGCCGACGCGATGGACCGCATGATCGGCGAAGCGAAGGAGATGGGGAATTCGTTTTTTGGCATCCTCGGTGGCGAGCCGTTCATGCATGGCGATTTGCTGGAAATCCTAGCGCGGCACCCGGACTGCTATTTCCAGGTGTTCACCAACGGGCACTTTATCACCGACGAAGTCGCCCGGCGCTTGCGGGAACTCGGCAATGTCACTCCGCTGATCAGCGTGGAAGGAAACGAGATCGTCAGCGACGAGCGACGTGGCCGACCGGCGGTTTACAACCAGACGATGGAAGGTCTGCGGAACTGCCTCAAACACAAAGTGTTCACCGGCGTCTGCACCAGCTTGTGCCAGACCAACTACGACCTGATGAGCGAAGCTTGGGTCGATCGACTGATTGAAATGGGCGTGTTTTACTGCTGGTTCCACATCTACCGCGCGGTGGGCCCCGCCCCGAATCCCGATTTATGCTTGACCCCCGAGCAGCAATTCGCCGCGCGAAAGTTCGTCGTGGAAATGCGGGCCCGCAAACCGATCATCATCATCGACGCGTATTACGACGGAGAGGGGCAGGCGCTGTGCCCGGCGGCCACCGGGTTCACGCATCACGTCGGACCTTGGGGCGACATCGAACCATGTCCGGTAATTCAGTTCGCCAACGAGTCGATTTACGACAAGAAGTCGGACGGCTCCTATCGGCCGCTCAAAGAAACGTTCCAGCAATCCGAGTTCCTCCGGGACTTTCGCGAAACGGCCGCTCAGGCGACCCGGGGATGCATCATCCTCGAACGCCCGGATTTGCTCGACGAACTCGTCGCGCGGCACGGTGCCCGCGACACCACAGCTCGGGCGGCGGCAGTCGAGGAATTGCGGAAGATCGAACCGCATTCGTCGCAGTACAACCCAGGGGCGGAAGTCCCCGAAAAGAGTCTCGCTTACCGGTTGGCCAAACGCTACTTCTTCAGCGACTTTGGCACGTACGGCCGCCATTTCCGACCGGAACAGTGGCGTGATACCCGCACCGTCGCCAAACAATCACCGCCCGAAAACTCTTCATCATCGCCCCTTCAGGCGAATGTAGCGAGCGTCCGGACAGTGCAAATTGAAATGCCGGCAGGCGGCGGAAAATAGCGTCGACAAACAGGCGTCGAACCATCCTCCACTATCCTGAAGCCGAACAGCTCGGCTTCCGATTTGATCGGCCGTTGTTTTGCCACAACGGCTTGAACCATCGCCCGAAGGCCGGTCGATCACTTCAAGCTAGACAAGTACGCCAACAAATCCGCCGCCTGCCGCGGCGTGAAGCCAGCGAGCAATCCCTCGGGCATCAGCGACGCGCGAGAGACCGTCAGGCGTTCGACATCTCCCGCCGCCAACACGACTTCCTTGTTCTGCGAATCGCGCAGCACTACCTCATCTTTAGATCGCCTCACAAGCAACCCGGCGATGAGGCGACCATCGGTTGTCATCGCTTGATAGGCTGCGAAGGCGGGTTCAACGGTCCGCGACGGATCCAGGAGGCTGTCGAGCAATTCGGCTGGGGTCCGTTTCGCCGCGATCCGTGTCAGTTCGGGACCAAGTTGAACTCCTTCGCTGCCCACCTTATGGCACGCGGCGCACTTTGCGGTTTGGCTCGTGAATAACGCCTTGCCGCGGCTGGCGTCGCCCACGATCGCCATGATCGTCTCCGGTCGAGGACGAGGCCCAAGTTTGCGTTCGCCGCCATCGTCCGGAAGGTATCCCTCGAACAGGTCTCGAATCGCGCCTGGTTCCAATTTGTAAGCCGCCTCAAGCACCTTCGTGCGATCGGCCGCCATCAGTTCCTCACGCCCAAGGCGTCGCGCCCAACGCATCGCGTTGCGAGGGTCGGTGGCGAGCGATTCCGTTGTTGGCGGCGAGGAGTTGAGCGGCGCCCGAGACGTCGCCGCCGCCTCTGAGCTTTGGGGAACGTTGGCCATGCTCGGCGTCAAGCTGGCGATCCAACTCTCGATCAACCGCAGTCCAGCTTCGTCTGGAAGTTCAGCGCCGACATGCGGCATCCTGTCACGGCCGAACTTGGCCATCCGGAAATACATCGTGCTCCGTTCGGGATCTCCCGGAGCGACAATCCGCGCGTCGCGGATTCCGAAATCGCCTCGGATCGGCGCTTCGAGCAACCGCGTTTCCGCGAGTTTCTTTTTATGCAACAAGTCCAAGCCGACAATGCCGCCTCCGTTGAACCGGTGGCAATGGGAACAGTTCGCGTGAAGATACGAACGAGCGCGAACATCGAGCGGCATAGACGAGTCGAATGGATCCGCCAACCGCTCTTCGGCGGCGGCAAGCGCGGCGTCGAACGGCGGCTGGGGAACATTGTCGAGCGAGCGGCGAACAAGGTGGCCTGTCGCCGCCAGTGACACCAGCTGATTCGTGTTTTGGCTCGCTTCGCCGCCCGCTGAACGGTTCAACTGCGGCAAGCTAAAACCGATCGCGTACTGCGGCCACTGGCTGTGACATTGCAGACACTGCGTGCGGTCGTAGAAACGCCACAGTAACTGCCGTCGCCCCTCACGGTGCTTCGAGTCGCGGACGGCGATCAGGCGCTCGCCGCCGTTGGTGGGCATCAAGTCGGCGTCCGTGCCGTCGTCGCGCCAAGCGTACGAGTAGGCTCGCCAGTCGGCGCCATCAAAATGCAGTAGCTGCGTTTCAACCGGGCGGCTCGACGCGGGATCGCCGGCGGTCCGTTCCAACGATAGCGTCTTGGCCAGAACGGCGTCTTGCGGGAAATGCAGCCGAAAGTTGTGCCAATACACTTGGCTCGGCATCGGTTTGCCTTCGCCCGGATAGACGTTTATTCCCGACTGGCCGGGGAGACCGAGCCAACGTCGCGCGGATGCCCCGTCATGCCAGCGTGGCGAATTGATCGCGTAAGGCACGACGCCGGCGGCGGGCTTCTGTTTTCTAACCGCCTCGAACAAGCCGGTCGCGGAGAGCGTGCGAGGGAAGTCCTTATTCTGTCCCTGGCCGTCATTACGTGCCAATGAGTGAACGAAGCCCGTGTCGTAATCGAGCAGCAGCAATTCGCCGTCGGCGTCCTCGCCAAACGACGCGACCCGAACGGTCGGTCGCGTGATTTCGTCGAGCGAAACGAGGCGGTCGCCATCGAAGCGGGCCGCCCACAACCGGCGGAACTCCCAATCGCCGAACACGTAGGCTCCAACGAGTTCTGGAAAACGCTTGCCTCGGTAAACGAAGCCGCCGGTGATGCTCGCCGCGATCGTATGGGGCAGTTCCAACAGCGGAGGTCGAATGGGCGAAGGTCCCGGACTATCCGCCTGATGGATCGGTTGACGGCCCTCGACGGCGCTCCAACCGTAATTCCCGCCGCGCTCGACGCGATGCACCATCTCCCAAAGTTCCCAGCCGACATCGCCGAGCCACAATTGGCCGGTTGCCCGATCGAAACTCATTCGCCATGGGTTGCGAAAACCGTAAGCCCAGATTTCAGGACGAGCTGGCCGGCCGTCAATCGACAGTCCGACAAACGGATTGTCCGCTGGGACCGCGTACTTGCGGCCAGCGTCGCGGCGATCCACATCGATACGCAACACCGACGACAACAAATCGGTGATGTCCTGGCCCGTGTGAAGCGGATCAGGCGGGTTCGGCGGCCGGCCATCGCCCGTCGAGATGTATAGGAAACCATCCGGGCCAAACAGCAGCTCGCAGCCGTTGTGCCCACCTTGTTCCCAACTCAATACCACTTCTTCGCTGGCGGGATCGATCCGCGGCGGGACCGTGTCGGTGACGCGGAACCGGGCGATCCGGGTGCCGTCCACCAAGTTCGGCGACTTCTTGTCTTGATGGGCCAGCGTGTAGCAGATGAAGCACCAACGATTTTCGGCAAAGCGTGGATGAAACGCCAAGGCGTACACCGCTTCAACTCGACCAGCGTTCGCCGGCCATGTCGCTTTGTTCAGCTCATCCGTAAGATCAATCGCCAACTCAGGGGTGGAATCCGCGTTCGGCGCCAGCGAGTGGACAACGCCCCGTCGCTCGCCGACCATGAATCGACCCAATTGGGGCGACCAGACGATGAAGACCGGTTCCTTGAATTTCGCCGCGGAGAAAACTCGCGTTGTAACGAATGGCGGCGGAGCCTCCGGGGAACCCGTGACACGGGATGTCGTCCAGGGCACACGCGGCGAAATCGCCGTGTTCGAGGGATCGTTGGGCGTGGACACAACGGCCGCCGGCTCCGACGCGCGGGCCGTTCCGCCGCCAACCGCCGCGAGGACGCCGAGCAGAAACAAGGCGAGTACGGCACCGTGTGCGTTGTGGGAGCGGGCAACGGGCGAACGAGCGACGTCGTCGTTCCTTTCCGGCATCGAACGATGGTCAAGACCGAAATATCGCAACATAAGTTTCCTTTAAACGTTGATCCAAACGGCCGCCAGTCGCCTGTTGGGCCACTAACACCACTC
>JBJTOW010000871.1:0-20139 GCA_046074805.1 Planctomycetota bacterium
CCATGCGTGCCTTGCGTTCGTGCATCGATTCGACCACGACCAACTCGGTCGCGCCGCCGTGAGCCAACTCCCGTTCCCGCAGGTCCCGGGGAATCACGCCGAGCACGTGGCCGCCGCCCGCGAGCACAGCGTCAGCGATCCGCCCCATCAGTCCGACGTTCCCGCCGCCATAGACGAGCCCGATTCGGCGTTCCGCCAGAAGGCGCCCAAGCCGCTCGGCACCTTCCCGAAACACGGCGAGATTGCCGTCGTGAGAACCACAGTAAACACAGACTCGCTGGAAATTCCTCATGACGCCAGAATAGCGCAGCCGGGGACCCGGTACAATCGGCGATCGAACGGTCCTTTCCTCTCGACAGCTTGCGACCGCGACGTTTCTCCGTTTCCATGTTCCCCTCGCCCCTTATGAACACCGCTCGCCGTTTGTTGCCCGACCCAATCCATGATTCCGCCAACGGTTCAGCCAACGAGCTTGCCAGCGAGCCCTCTCGCGCCGCCGTTAGCGCTCGACCCGGCAATCTCGCTGCCGATGTTAGAGGCCGTCGTCCGCGTATCGCCATCACGGTCGGCGACCCGGCTGGCATCGGTCCCGAGGTCTGCCTGAAACTACTGGCCCTACCCTCCGTGCTGGAGACATGCCAACCGATTCTCTTCGGCGACTGGGGAGTGCTGGAGCGTGTCGCAGCGCATTGTGACCTGCCGCTCGCGGCGCCCCGAATCGACTTGGCGGACTGGCCCGGCGCGTTGGAAACGCTGACGGGCCCCGCGGTGCTGGACCTGCGGACGCTCGACGCCGCCCAGGTCATTCCCGGGCAAGTGAGCGCTGCTACAGGCGCCGCCTCTTATCGATACATCGATCGAGCGATCGACGACGCGTTGGCGGGCCGTGTCGACGCCATCGCCACGGGGCCAATCCACAAGGAAGCGCTGCGGGCCGCCGGTATCCCGTTCCCTGGCCACACCGAGATCTTCGCCGCTCGCACGTCCGCCGAACGCTCGTGCATGATGCTCACCTCGGAATCGATTACCTGCAGCTTCGTGACGGCCCACGTTGGCTATCGCGATGTGCCGGGGCTGTTGAGCGTGGAGCGGATTCTGGATGTCATAGAATTGACCGCCGACGCGCTCGAACGCATCCGTGGCCGTCCGCCCCGGTTACTGGTGTGCGGGCTGAATCCCCATGCGGGCGAACATGGCTTGTTCGGGGATCGCGAGGAGGAACGCTTCATTGAACCGGCCGTGCACGAGGCTCAGCGCCGCGGCCGCTTGATCGAAGGCCCTCTGCCGCCGGACACCGTCTTTTTGCCCGCTCGACGGCGATCCACCGACGGCTTCATTTGCATGTATCACGACCAAGGACACATTCCGTTAAAGGCGTTGGCGTTCGATCTGGCGGTCAACATCACGCTCGGCCTGCCGATCCTCCGCACGTCCGTCGACCACGGCACGGCGTGCGACATCGCATGGCAGGGCAAAGCCGACGTCAGCAGCCTCGTGCAAGCGGTCCAACTGGCGACTCGTCTGTCGCGAATAACTCCATGATCGCCGTCGTCGCGGACGATTTTTCGGGCGCTGCCGAAGTCGCGGGCTGGGCTGTCGCGGCGGGCTACACCGCCGAACTGTGTCGCGACTTCGCGGTCGATCCCCGCGTCGAAAACCGCGTTGGCGATGTCGGCGCTAGCGATATCGGCGCTCGTGATGTCGGCGCTCGCGATGTCGGCGCTGGTGATGTCGGCGCTACTAATATCAACGTTGCCGACGCGGATGTCGTTGTCCTCGACACAGACTCGCGCGGCGCACCGGTAGCTGAGGCAGCCGCGCGAGCGGGAGCTGTCGCCGCGTGGCTACGCGCCCTGGGTGTCGCGCGCGTCTTCCAGAAAATCGACTCGGTGCTCCGCGGACATGTGGCAGCCGAGTCCCACGCGCTGCGGGTCGGCTTGGGACGACGACGCTCGCTGGTCGTGCCCGCCAACCCGCGACGCCACCGAGTCGTTCGCGAGGGACGTTACGCGATTGCCGGCGAACCGCTGCACGAGACTCACTTCGCCCACGATTCCGACTTTCCCGCCTGGACCGATCGAGTGGTCGAACTAATCGAGCGTCCAGCGCCCCGCCATCACGAACCGTTTCGCGGCGGGAGACTGACACTGGCCACGCCGAAAATCGTGTCGTGCGCGGCGGACATGGCCGAATGGCCGGCCGCCGAGCTGATCGTGGGCGACGCCAGTTCCAGCGAAGAACTGGAGGCGTGGACGAAGCGACTGGACGGGGACACGCTGCCGGTCGGCGCCGCTGAATTCTTCGCTTCGTGGTTGTCGTCTTGTCCTCGCGCGAAGCGTTCCTTGCGCACGCTGCTGGTCTGCGGAAGTCCAGCGGCATGGTTTCAAGGTCGAGCGTCCGACGCGCGGGCGCGCGGCCTCACCGTGTTGCGTTGGGGGAACGCCGAGCTGAACCATTTCGCGGCCAAAGGAGACGCCGGGGAAGACACACTATTAAGCATGGCCCAAGAGACGCTCGCCGTTCGTGATCGCTTGCTTGTCACGTGCCACGAGGACGACGAATACGCCAGCGCCACGGCGTCGACCGAGGAACTGCTGCGATCCCTCGGGCGGTTCGCTCGGCGGATCCTGGCGCCGCTGCTGGCCGCCACGCACCCACGCGACGGCCGACCGCTCGTCGAACGGCTATTGGTGGAAGGCGGAGCGACGACGGCGGCGCTGGTGAAGGAGCTCGAATGGACCCGATTCGAGGCCTTGGCGCCCGTTGCGGACGGCATCACGCCGCTCGTGCCGCTCGTGCCGCGCGGCGGGGACGCGGCGGACGGCGGAAATGGAACGCGACGGTTCACGCTGTTCAGCAAGCCGGGCAGCTACGCGTGGCCCGCCGATCTCTGGTGAACCCGGATTAGGAAAACAGTCGAGCTTGCGCTTCGGCGGCGGGCGCCTTGATCTGCAGATGTTCGTACGCTTTGCCTGTGGCCATGCGGCCACGCGGCGTGCGGACCACCATTTCGCTCCGCAGCAGGAACGGTTCAATTTCATCTTCCAGCGTGTCGAGCGCCGCGTTCATCGTGTGCGCGATCGCCTCGATGCCCGCCGGCCCGCCCGCGAAGACGCGAATCAGCGTTTCCAGATAGCGGCGATCCTGTTTGCCAAGCCCGAGCTGATCGGTGCCGGACATTTTCAGGGCCGCTTCGACCACTTCGAGCGTGATCCGTCCGTTGGCCTTGCTGGTCGCGAAGTCGCGGACCCAGAGCAGGTGGTTGTTCGCGATGCGGGGTGTGCCGCGGCTGCGCTTCGCCAACTCGGCGGCCGCATTGTCTTCGAGCACTACGCCGAGTTTCGCCGCGTTGCGGCGGAGGATCTCGGTGAGTTCCGGGGTTCCGTAGAAGCCGAGCGTCTCACGGATCGGAAAGCGATCGCGGAGCGGGCCCGAGAGGAGGCCCGCTCGGGTCGTCGCGCCGATCAACGTGAAGGGCTTGAGCCGCAGATTGATCGTGCGGGCGTTCACGCCTTCGCCGAGCACGATGTCGATGCGGAAGTCCTCCATCGCCGTATAAAGGTACTCTTCGACCGCCTTGGGAAGACGATGGATTTCATCGATAAAAAGAACGGAGCGTTCAGACGCGTTGCTTAAATAGGGGATCAAGTCCTTAGGCGCTTTGATCGCTGGACCGCTCGCCGTTTGGATCGTGACATCCAATTCGCGCGGGACACAGAACGCGAACGTGGTTTTGCCAAGTCCGGGCGGGCCGTCGAAGAGGATATGGCCGAGCGGTTCGGAACGCTTTCGCGCGGCGTCGACCGCAATCAGGAGACGTTCGTAGACGTCCCGTTGTCCAACCATATCCTGCATGCGTTGCGGACGCAGGCCGCGATCGATTTCCTCGTCGCCACCTTCGCTCCGCACCAGTGCTTCCCGTGCCATCCGCCGGTTCCTCCCGCGAACTCGAACCCGCCGCCACTCCGTCAACGCCGCTCGATGCCAGCGGAAAACGCCATGATATCGGCCGAGCGTTTATCGTCCTAGCTGTTGGCGAGTTGGCGAGTGGATGAGTTAGCGAGTGGGTGGTCGCTGACCGCTGATTGCCGACATTTGACCGCAGAGTGACCGCAGAGTGACCGCAGAGTGACCGTGAAGTGGCGCTGAATCGGCGGAAATCGCTTGCGGGAAGTTCGGGATTTGTCCTATGCTTCGCGTAGTTTGGTTCTGGCCGGACCGAATGGGTTCCGCGCGTTGACGCGTTGGGCGTCGTCGAACGGTTCCTGTCGCGTCGGCGACTAGGAGAGGTCGGGCAAACGTTTGAAATCGCTGCGTGCCGGCACGGCGCTACTGGCAATTGGAGGGACGATCAGATAAAACCCTTGGGATCGTTCTCCGACGCAAGCGCAGCGTGCAGTCGATTTGGTTTGTTCGCCGCACTTTTTCGTCGCACGTTTTGGGTGGATCGCCACACAGGTCCCTTTCCTTTCGGCCCGGAAAGTCATCACGGTGGCCGTTGGTTCAGTTCTAAGGAAATCTCCGGTGGGAACGCGTTTGTATGTCGGCAATCTGAGCTACAGTGTCACGAGCCAAAGTCTCGAGGCGTTGTTCTCGCAGTATGGCCAGGTGAAGAGTGCGCAGGTGGTTCAGGATCGCGACACGGGGCGGAGCAAGGGATTTGGCTTCGTGGAAATGGGCGATTCGTCCCAAGCCCAAGCGGCCATTGACGCCCTGAATTCGAAGGAGCATGAAGGTCGCGCGTTGACGGTCAATGAGGCTCGTCCGCGTGAAGATCGTGGCGGCGGCGGTGGTGGCGGCCGTGGCTACGGTGGTGGCGGTGGTGGATACGGCGGCGGTGGCGGCGGCGGCTACGGTGGCGGTGGCGGCCGCAGCGGTGGCGGTGGCGGTCGGCGCTACTAGTGATTGGGCATCCACGGCCTGGGAATCCACTTCCCGCGTCGCTTGGATCGATTCCCTCCACGTTCGCGTCTCAAGCAATTTTTTGCGGTCACGTTGAAGCAGGCGAACTCGGCCGCGAAAGACGTTGGTCTTTCGCGGCCGTTCTCGTTTCGTGTCCGCTCCAAGTGAAGTTTTCGGGAATTTTTCCCAAACATACGATTGGGCCTTGGTCCGCTCGTCTGTCCTCAGCGGGTCTGCGTCGCATGGCGCAGTCCGCGATCCTCCAGCACGAAAGCGGCTTATGGCTCAGAAGCATCGCCACAATCAAAATCGCAAACGCAACCCCGCGCCTCCCCGCGACCCGCGACCTGCACCCGCGGCCGCGCCTGTGTACGAGCGGCGAGCTCCGATCGTTTACGGAGCGCCGATGATCGTGATGGAAGACGAACAGAAGCGGACCTTCGTCTATGCCCAAGGGTCGTGGGTGCCCCATTCCGCCACTATCGCCGAATGTCGACTAACCTGCCTTGTCAAGGAATTGCCGCAGCGAGTGAATCGCATGATCCGCTACGAAGTGCGTTCGCCGCTCAGTCCATAATCGCGTCTCATCGCCACGCTGCGGCGGCGATTTTCGTCGCGAAACTCCTGGCATTGCTTACGGCGATCGGAATAACGATCGCCGCGGCGGCCCGGGGCGCAGCGTGTCCACCAACGGAATCCACACCGCCACGCGACTCACCGCGAATTAACGAATTCGTCTTAAACCATGTCGGCGCGGACACGAGCGAATTCGTGGAAGTCGTCGCCGCCGCTAGGGCCGATTTGCGCGACCTGTGTCTCGTGCAGCTGGACGGCGACCTGCGGGGCGGCGCGGCCGGTCGCATCACGTCGACGCATCCACTGGAACGCGCCGACGAGAACGGATTTTGGACGACTGGCCCGATGGCTGAAGTCTTGGAAAACGGCAGTCTGTCATTGTTGCTTGTGCGGAGTTTCACAGGCAAAGTGGGCGACGATCTCGACGGCGACAAAGATGGACGGCTCGACCGTCAGCCGTGGCGCGAGATTGTCGATGGCGTCGCCGTTCATGATGGCGACGCGGGAGACCGCCACTACGCGAGCCTTGTCTTGGGCCCCGATTTCGCGAACGGTTTCACGCCGGGGGGCGCGTCGCGTTTCGCACCCACCGCCGCCGCTCCCACCGGCTGGATGCGCAACGACTTCGATGGGGAAGGGTTGGATGGGCTTGGTGGAACACCCGAGGAGGGCGAGGCCCTGAATACGCCCGGCGCACCCAACAGCGCCTTCGCGTTCGGCCCTCGGGAAAGCGTCTCAATCGCCCGAATTCAAGGCGCAACGCATCGCTCGCCGCTTGTCGGCCGCAAAATCGAGACCCGTGGAGTTGTCACGGCCATTTCAGGCAGCGGCTTTTTTCTGCAGTCGCTTGAACCGGATCAGGACAACGCGACGGCCGAGGGCGTATTTGTCGCCTCGGGACGCCCCATTCCCGCGAAGGCTGGAGACCAAGTTTCGGTCTCGGGCATCGTTCATGAACTGGCGGCCAAAGGCGAACTAAGTGTCACTCGGATCGGCTCGCCCAAAGTTCAAGTACTCGGCGTCGCGACTCTCCCGCAACCGATAAAGCTGGGACATGGCGGTCGCCTGCCACCCTCAAAAACCATCGACGACGATCGGTTGACCACCTTCCAGCCTGATGGCGACGGCATCGACTTCCTGGAGAGCCTTGAAGGCATGTTGGTCGAAGTTGTGGAACCGCTGGCGGTCGCCGCGACAAATCGGTTCGGGGAAATGGTTGTCGTGGTCAATGGTGGGCGGGATGCCGGTCCGCGGACGGCGCGCGGCGGAGTGCGTATGACCGATGACGACTTCAACCCCGAGCGGCTTATTGTCGACGATCTGTTGACGTCTAAGCCGCCCATCGTGGTTGTGGGCGACAAACTGGCGACATTCATGGGTGTGGTCGACTACGCGTTCGGGAACTTTCGGGTGCTGAACGTCGACCGTCTTCGTTTCACGGACCGTGCCGCCGTGACGGATGCCGACGCCGTTCCGCCAGTGAGTGCTCCGCTTTCGGATCGCGGCGCGGGCCAATCGCCATCGAGCCGCCGATTGCGCATTGCGACGTTCAACGTCGAGAACCTCGCGGCGACAGCTCCCAAGGCGAAAATGGACGCGGTGGCGCGGGTGATCGTGATAGGGTTGGGCGGGCCGGATATCGTCGCTTTGCAGGAAATCCAAGACGACAATGGAGAAGCCGATGACGGCGTCGTTTCCGCTCGCGAAACCGGACGGAGACTGATCGCGGCGATCGCCCGGCTGGGTGGACCGGTTTACGAGTTCACCGATCTTCCGCCCACGAACAACGCCGATGGCGGAGCGCCAGGCGCGAACATCCGCTGCGCTTTTCTGCACCAGCCATCGCGAGTACAGATGGAGCCAACACGCCTCACTCGACTGGGCGTGGACGATCCCGTGTTCGCTGACAGCCGCAAACCATTGATCAGTGAATTCACGGCGTTTGATCGCCGCCTTGTGGTGATCAATTGCCATTTCGCATCCAAATCACCGGACGATCCGCTCTTCGGCGCGGCGCAGCCGCCCGGCCGCCCCAGCGAACAACGACGAGTCTCGCAGGCGGCCGCCGTTCGACGACGCGCAGCAGTCCTGGCGGAGTCCAATCCCCAAGCAGGCATTGTCGTGCTCGGCGATTTGAACGACTTCGAATTCTCAGCGCCGCTCGCCGCGCTGCGTGAAACCCAACTCCTCGAAAACCTGATGGAAACGATTCCGGCGCCGGAACGCTACACCTACAACTTCCAAGGCAATTCGCAGACACTGGACCACTTTTTAGTGGCCCGCGGGCGATTTCGGGCTGCACGCGCCCTAGTTTTCCATCGCCATGCCGATTTCCCAGCCGCGGGTCGCGCCAGCGACCACGATCCCGTCGTCGCCGAATTGGAATGGTGACTCGTCCATCGCTAATAAGTCAGGATCGCGTTGAGGAAGACTTGGATGAGCGGATCGGCGTCGCGGCGATACTGCGCGTACAGATCGTCGAATCCTTCGCCAGGTAGGAGAATGGCGAATCCACCCTCGATCAGAATGTTGTTGTGCAGGATCGGCCGGTACTCGAAGCCCGTGCTCAAGTCGGTCCCGATGAACGGATCGACGTCCGATTGGAAGGTGAAGATTTCCAGCGTTTCGGTTTGCGCGAACCACAGCACGTTGACGTTGTTGACGACGCGGAACCGCGGAGTGATGTCGGCGTCGACGCCGAAATTGATCAAGTGCAGACCGGGATTCACGAAGTTCGTCTGACCCTGGAATTTGCTAGACCGCAAATCGGCGACCAAACTGTTCCGCTGGGTGAGGTTGACGCCGAAAAGTCCAATTTGTTGGCGTTGCCAAAAGCTGTTGCCGCCGCCCGCGAACTGCGGATTGTCGAAAATCGTGTCGAATCCGGTCGCCTCGTCGTCGTTCGGGTCGTTGTCGCCCGACGCGAAGAAATACGACGTGCGGAAACGCATCCAGTCTCGGTCGTACGATAGCTCCAGCGCGGCCATCCACGCGGAGATCTCAACATCGCGGCCGGCGATTGGGTTCAGTTCGTCTTCGCCAACTACCCAATACGCCGCGTGCGAGATGTTCACGCGTTCGATGTGGCCGTCGCCCGCGAATCCCAGGTAGTGCGAATTCACCTCATGGGGCGCGAACACGCCCACGGGATCGGGCCGCACCAAAAAGTCGTTGTCGTTGAACTTGAAGCTCGGCGCATCGCGGTTGTAGTGGTAGCTAACCTGCGCCGTGTACCCCGGAAAGCCAAAGTCCTGCCGATAGTAGTTCGCGATCACCGTGTTCTGATGGCGATCATCCCACGTGTTGAGCAGGCTGTTCGTGTCCTTCTCCGTTTGGTCCAGCCACATCACGTTGAACTGGTCGCGGTTGGCGTTGCGAGTGCCGAACAACCGCACGCCGCGATTGGTGTCCGAAAAGATGAAGCCCTTGAAGTCGCTGCTGAAAAACTGCGAGCCGGCTCGAACAGAGAGAAAATCGTAGTCGGGACTCAAGTCGGAGAGCTTCGTTTCCAGGAAGTATTCTTCGAGCGCGTAATCTTGCCGGAAACGGGCCGTACCACGGCGGACATCGGGATTCACCACGCCCAGTTCGTCCGCCACCAGGTGGTTCATGTTGTAGACCTGCGTGACTCGCAGACGCCAATCGGCCGGCTTAAAGGGCCCATTGCCGTGGTTCAACTCGGTGGTTAGCGACAGGTTGTTGTTCAGGAAGAACTGATCGGGGTCTCCGAAGAATTCTTCCTGTCCCGGGCTTCCAGTGCTTTCAAAAGGCGAGGTCGGCGTCGGTGTTTGACGCGCTTCGATCAACAGATTCTCCACGGCGGTGATCGACAGGAACGTGTTTTGCCCAAAGACCGGGTAGTCGCCCTTGAGCAGGTTTTGGTGGTACGGATCCCAAAGGCTACCGGGCACGTAAGGGTACTCGAAGCGCGGCGGGTTGCCTCGGTTGTAGCGGTCCCATTCGGGAAAGCCGATCCGCCAGCGGTCCTCCATCGGCACAAAATGGCTGTTTTCCTGGGTTTCCAATGGCAATATCCCGGATCGGCCGGCGTAGCCAAGCGGCGGATCAACGGGCCAACGCAGAGTCTCCTCATTCGTCGCCGCCGCGAAATCGGCGGTGGAAGGAAAATTGTCCGGTGGATTGGCCAATACTCGCGGACCGATCGGGTCGTCGTCGAAGTCGGCGTACGCCGCGACCGGCAGCACGCGCGGTAAGCCCTCGACATAGGCCGGTATCCGCTGCGTGCGTCGAGCGACTGGCTGCGGCAACCCGACTGTCCCCGCCAAGCCCTGCCCTGTCGCGTTGCGCTGCGGAAGTCCAGACGGCGGCGCAAGTCCAGACGGCGGCGCAAGTCCAGACGGCGGCGCAAGTCCCGCCTGCGCGAAGTCCTTCGGCGCGATTCCCAGCTGTGCGATTCCCGGCTGTGCGATTCCCAGCTGAGCGAATCCTGGCTGTGCAAGTGCCATCCGCGCAGAACCTGGCTGCGATCGGGCGGTGTTGGCCACGCGGCGCGGCCGATTGCTTCCAAAACTGATCGTGGATTCGCCGCTGGAAAAACTTTCCGCGCGTCCGTGGGGCGGCGGCCTTGAGTGGATGGGGCGCGGCAGTTTTTCCTCGGCGGTGCCTGCTGAGCTTCCTGCGATCCACAGACAGGCGCCTGCGAACGCACTCATCATCCGCCGCGGAAAGGAACCGGCGGAAAACTGTCGAGGGTGTTGCGGGCGGCCCGGTGGTCGGCCGTTTTTCGGTCGATGCGTGTCCCGCGGATTGTCGGCTGAAGCGAGTGACACGGTCGACTGGCCCTTGAACGGTTGTAGCGCATGTACGGGATTTACCGCCCGTATCGGTCGTATCGGTTATGCCTCGGAATGAAATTAGACCCTTGCGACGGAATTCTCCGGTCGAAACTGCAAACATCCCCGATTTCGCGACCTGGGCGGCTGTGGGAGTTAAGATCCACACAACGTGGAAGACCGGGTAAAGCGGGAAGTTTGAACGGCGCCAAGTTATGGGTTGGTTTGCACAAAAGTGGTCCCGACGCGTTCGGCCTGTGGCCGGAACGCGGTTACGCGGCCTCGAATCGCTGGAACGCCGCGATTGCCAAACCGCGGAGGCGTTCGAGTTTTCCGTGCCTTGGTGCGTGCCGGCCGATGGGGAATTTCAGGACGGTGGCGAACAGGAACCGCCGCCAGCGCCCATCATCGACGCCACGCAAGCGGTGCTGACGGATGGCGAAGTCGACGTGCTGCTCAAACGGGCGGCGGCGGCTTCCGCCAGCAATGATGCGATCATCGCCATCGTCGACCGCAATGGGCGGATTCTTGGAGTGCGAACCGAATCCGGCATCCCAGTCGCCGATTTGCACAAGCTTGTGTTCTCGGTTGACGGAGCCGTGGCGAAGGCGCGGACGGCGGCGATGTTCGCCAACGACGCCGCACCCCTTACATCGCGGACGATTCGCAATTTAAGCCAGTCGACAATCACGCAGCGGGAAGTTGAATCGGTGCCGACGCTTCCCAATCCGCTCGATCCAGCCAACAACAATCCGTTCGACTCAACACAGCCGGTGTCGAAAACATTCGGTCCGGGGTTCGTCGCGCCGATCGGTGTCGGTGGACACTTCCCTCAGGGCGTCACGCACACCCCGCCCGTCGACTTGTTCGGCATCGAACATCAAAACCGGGACAGCCTGATGCAGGCGGGGCCGGATGGCGTGAAGGGCGGGGCCGACGATGTCATCCTGCCGGGGCGATTCAATATTCCCGCGTCGGCGCTCGCTCCTGGAGCCGCCCTGTTCGCGCCCGAATCTTACGGCGCCGTTTCGAAGCGGTTGAGCTACGCGCAGGGCCGCGGCTTCGGCACGCTTCCCGGTGGGATGCCGATCTACAAGCTGGTGAACGGCCGCTCTTTGCCCACACTGGTTGGCGGCATCGGCGTGTTCTTTCCCGGCCCCGATGGATTCGCCACTTTCGAGCAGGGCTTTCAGCACGCCGCCACGTTGCCAGGCCAGCAGCCGCAATCCAACGAGCAGCGTCTCAATGCGTCTCGCGTCCTGGAAGCTGAATGGATCGCGTTCGCGGCAGTGGGCGGGATCCGCTTCTTCAACCCCAGTTCCCGCTACGGCGATGGTTCGGTCGGCGCGCTGGGAGGTGTCGCCCCGCTGCCCAATTTCGGTTTGCCGTTCGGCCGCATCGACTTGGTCGGCATCACGCTCGAAGTGTTCGGTCCGAATCCGTCCGCCACTAACCGGCTTCGGGGCTTCGAAACACTGCTCGTCAAAGGTTCCCAGGTCGGAATCGGCGATGCCAACAGCGGGATGTACCAAGTCGTGGACCCGATGGCGCCCAATCCCTACTTGATCCCAGGCGTCGCGCCCACGGAAGGCTGGATCGTGCCGCCGCGGGTTTCGCCGAGCGGTTCGAGCGACCTGACAGCGGCCGACGTCGAACGCATCATCATGGAAGGCGTTGCCGAGGCCGATCGCACGCGGGCCGCGATCCGCTTGGATTTGACGAACATTAAGAATGGACTTCCGCAACCCGGCGCCCGGACACGCATGGTGCTCGCCGTGGGCGACCGCGATGGCAATGTGCTCGGACTTTACCGCATGCCCGACGCGACGATCTTCTCGATCGACGTCGCTGTCGCAAAGGCTCGGAATACGGCCTACTTCGCGAACGACGCTTTGCTCCAGGACTTCGATCAAGTCGATGACGATCTCCTGGTGGCGTTGGGAGTCGCTTCAGCGGGCGAACTTGCCGCGAACCAAGCGAGGATCGATGGCGTCGACAATCGTCTGGCCGATCTCTATTCGGATTTAGCCAGTCAAAACCGCTTGGCACCCGACGCCGCGCCAGCGTTCAGCAACCGCACCTTCCGATTCCTGGCCGAACCTCGCTACCCATCGGGCGTAGACGGCAGCGTCCCGGGCGTGTTCTCCAGCTTGTTGACGGCCGGCGTCAACCGCGCGACGGCCGAGAATCTCTCGCCCAACCCGGCTCAGGCGCCGGCCGCCGCCAGTTTCCAAACGGTTTTCGGCCACGATGCGTTCCACCCCGGACGCAATTTCCGCAACCCCAATCAGTTGGCGAACCAAAACGGCATCGTGTTCTTCCCCGGGAGCACACCGCTGTACGTCGGAGCCAACTTGCAGGGTGGGTTTGGGGTGAGCGGCGATGGCGTGGATCAAGACGATGTGGTGACGTTCAGCGGGCAACAGGAATTCGCCCCGGCGGCGTCGCAGAAGGCGGACGCCGTCTTTTATCGAGGCGTGCGTTTGCCGTTCCAGAAGTTCAACCGCAATCCGTCCGCTTAGGTGGTGGGGAACGCGGAGCAGAATTCGTTCGACAAATCAGTCCAGCGACTCAAGGAGGGGACGCATGGCACTTTGTAACCGCCGTCGGCGAGTGTTTTCGCGAGCGTGGCGAGGCCCATGGATGGCGCCCGTTTCGCGTTTTCCACTCGTCCCGAGAACGATCGTGGCGAGATGGCTGGCGATAACATTGTTCACGATAACGCTGTCCAAGATGACGCTGTCCACGATGCCGATGGCAAGCGACAGTCTCGCAGCGGAGGCTCTTGGGCGGACATCTTCCAGGGCGACCTTTCGAGCGACGCCCTCGACCGAATCGAATTCCGCGTTGGGCCAACCACGTCCCGTCTCGATTCAAGCCACCCGCGAGTCGCCCGCGGGGAGCGCCAAAACTTTCAAATTCATCCATGATGAACCGGCGGAAGCGACAACGGGCATTTCGCCGTACGCGAACTGGGACGATCGTGGCATGCGGCCGACCATCGATCCGCGGGAAGCTCGCGAGGATGTGACAGAGACCCAGCGGCGGCAAATCAACGCGGCGTACGGCGGACAGCGCTACCGGGCCAGGGAGCATTGCGTTGCCGGGCACCCCACGTTTCTCCGCCATCATGCCTTTCCTTCCGATACGGGACGCTACTTCGGCTACCAGATCGGCGGTGGAACGATTTTCCCCGGAACCGGCCGTGATCTGGATGAGGGCACCTTTGGTTGGGACTACGCGAATCCTCTGTTTCCAACCCGCGCGGCGCTCGGATGGTCGCATCGCCGCGAGCAAGGCGGGACCGGAGCGTACGCCACCGACCACAAAAAACGTGGCGAGTAGTGAGCCAGCCCGCCGAAGATTTCCCGCCCGGGTCATACTGCCGGAAAAAATCTTCGCGCCGGGCGCGAACCGGGTTCTAATTGCAATCGTATTGCATAGAATACGGTGGCGTGTGCTGGGTCGAGGGCGTGGCCAGAGACGGTTCGTCCCAGACCGAGTGTGCCCGTCGCTGGATCGATGGTTCGCCGATCGAAGCCAGATGGTGTCCTTCAAGTGTCCGCGTCTTCTCCCTTTCTTTCCCGTCTTCTTTCCCGTCGAGGAATTGTTCCGATGCGACGAAATTGGTTAGCGTCGTGGCAGCCGCGATTGATCCTGTTGTGCGCCTACTCGCTGTTCTTCGCGGCGGGTTGTGGTCCTGAGGCGCCCTCGTCGCCCAGTGGGGAGGCGGCGAAGTCGGATCATGGCCACGACCATGATCACGATCATGGTCACGAACACGGGCACGAGCATGGAAAGGGTGAGGCCGAGAAGGCGGCCAGCGGTGGCGGGGGCGAGGGCCCAAGCAAAACGGCCGCTGTCAAAGCGGAGAACTACGCCGACGCGCTACGCCAATTGACCGAGATGCATGCCAAGATGAAGGCCGCATTTGGAAAGAAGGACATCGATGCGGCCCATGGCCCGCTTCACGATGTCGGCCATGTGCTCGAGTTAATCCCGGTCTTGGCCGCGAAGGAGACAAAGGAAGAGGCCGTGCTGGCCGCGATTCGCAAGCCCGTGGATGAACTATTCGATTACTACGGGAAGGTAGATGAGAAACTGCACGGTGAAGCCGGCGTGACGTACGAGGAAGTGTCGAGCAAAATCGATGCGGCTCTCGAGAAACTGAAGGCCGTTACGCTGGCGACTGATGCGGCTACGGCACCGGCGGCCAGTGCCGACCCGGCCGCTCCCACGCCGCCCGCTGCTCCGTGAATGGGAATTGCAACGATGGCTCGATCGCTCTTCTCAGGTTGGGATCGCCGGATGATGAACGCCAGTCGGTTTGCAGTGGCGGCCGGGGCTGCATGTATTTTATGGGCCGGGGCCGTTGGGTGTTCCACGAGTACGGGAGGCGCAGCCGGGGAGGCGTCGGCCGCCTTTCCGCCGATTCCCGTGGAGGAACTCGCACGGCTCCGCGGCAAGTATTTTTTGCCATCGGCGCCGGTCGAGGTGCAACCGATCACGGAAGCGAAGCGGGCGATCGAGGAAAAGAACGAAGTCGTTTTGAAGGGGCGGATCAATGCTGGACAACATGACCCATGGGAGCCAGGAAAAGCGACGTTTGTGATCACCGAGGCGGCCATCGAATTGACAGCCCATGACAAAGATCCGAACCACGATTCGGACAACTGTCCATTCTGCAAACGCCGTAAATCGGCGGCCGAGGCGACGGCGATCGTGCAATTCGTGGACGACAACGGCGAGGTGCTGCCGGTGGACGCCCAGCAGTTGCTCGACGCGCGTAAGGATCAAGTCGTCTTTGTTCGCGGTGCTGGTCAAGTCAACGGACTCGGGACGTTGGTTGTCAACGCGCAGGGGATTTACGTCCAGCGTTAGAGCCCAGTCGCCTCTTCCGTGACTGGTAAGACGGACTTCCAGTCCGTCGCTTCCATGCCTCGACGGACTGGAAGTCCGTCGTACAACGAAAATTGCGGCTCGGCCGTCTCCGTGACTGGTACGACGGACTTCCAGTCCGTCGCTTACGTGCTTCGACGGACTGGAAGTCCGTCGTACAACGACACGTGCGGATCTGCCACCACCCGCCACCCACCACCCGCCACCCGTCTCAGCCCTCCAGAATCGGCAACGCGGGTGGCTTTGGGCTTCGGATCGATTCTCCGGCCGCCTTAGGTAGCACGGCGTCGACGTACTCCTCGACTTGCTCGGACGTTTCGAAGTAGCGTTCGTAGAGCCAGTCGTCGTCGAATTCGCAATCTTGGGTGGAGTATTCCCGGCAGATTTGCGGGCGAGTGTGGTAGATGCCGCAGCGATTATCGGGCAGCAGATGCTTGCATTCGGTATGAACCAGCAGGTACCACGTATCGCCGTCGGAAAACACCGACGCTTGTTGATGGAGCAGAAACCACCGCATGTAGTCGAAATCTTTCCGATTCGTCGGCGTCTCGATCGGCATGGCGAAGTAGCGGCAGCATTTGGCGTAGCAGTGATCGCAGAGATTGGCGTCGGCCGGCAATTGGTCCCGGCTCAGTTTGGGGCGGATGTTCATCGTCCGGCTCCTTGAATCCGTGTTGCTGATTGGCCCACCGGGCCCGGTCATGGCGCTTCGTCGCCACCTTGGAAGTCGCGGTCGAACCCGCTCTTTTCGCCGCGCGGCAGGTTACCAATTGCCGGCCGCCGCGGCCAGCCGCATTGCGAGTTCCAGCGGGCACGACTAAGGTGAAACTGAAGGGCGTTTGTTCCGGCGCATGTTCCGTCCTCGCGTCCTCCCGCTTTTGGTTCCATGGGCATTTGAGCCCCTAAACTTGCCATGCATATCGTCATCACGGCCGTTGGGCCCGACAACGTTCGACTAGCCGACCCGATCATCCATCATGTGACGGGGCAAGGGGCCAATATCGCCGAGATACAGATGTACGACCACGACGAGCTGGCGTTGTTCGCCATGCTGTTGCGGATCCATCTGCCGGTGGAAAACCTCTCCGATTTGCGGGACGCCTTAACCGCGATCGGCAAAGAGAAGAAACTGTCGGTGCGGGTATGGTCGCCGGAAGAGCGGGCCGAGCGGCCGCGATTGGCGATCTGCACGACGTTCCGGCCGGAACCGCCCCTCGCGTTGCTACGCGCGATCCGCGATGGCCAGATCCGGGCCGATGCCGCCGTGATGATCGGCAACCGCAATGCGTGCCGCGGCATCGCCGAACAGTTTGGTGTGCCCTGGTTTTCCATTGGCGATGAGAAGGGAAACGCCGACGATGCGCGGCTCGTCGAACTGTTGGACGAACATCAAGTCGACTACGTTGTGCTGGCTCGATACATGCGGGTGTTGCCAGCCGCCACTTGTTGGAAGTTCGCGGGCGGCCGGATTATCAACTTGCATCATGGATTGCTGCCAAGCTTTCCAGGGCTAAGGCCGTACCAGGATGCTTACGCCGGCCGCATGTTGACGTATGGCGCGACGTGTCATTTCATCGTCCCGGAACTGGACGCCGGCAACCAAATCATCTACCAATCCACGTTCACGGTTCCGCCCGGCACCAAGCTCGACGAGATCACGCGGCTCGGCCAGGAAGACAATGAGCCGCGTTGTCTGGTTGAAGGAGTGCGCCGAGTGGTTGGCCGCGAAGTGCAATTGCATTTCCATCGCGTTGTCGCCCGTCATTCCCGGTAGAGTTGTCCGTTACATTACTCGAGACAATCGATCGAACCATCGAAGGAACATCAATGAACTACCGCTCGCTCGGCCGTTCAGGCGTCAAGGTCTCGCCGTTATGCCTTGGGACGATGATGTTTGGCGGCCCCACGGATGAAGCGACCTCGATCAACATCATCCACGACGCGATCGATCGGGGAATCAACTTCATCGATACGGCGAACATGTACAGCTTGGGCGGCTCTGAACGGGTCGTGGGCAAAGCGTTGCAAGGCCGCCGCGACCGCGTGGTGTTGGCCTCCAAAGGCCGCCAGAAGATGGGCGATGGCCCGAACGACCTCGGGGCGAGCCGTCTGCACCTGGTGCGCGAATGCGAGGCCAGCCTCAAACGACTAGGCGTCGACTGCATTGATATCTATTACGTCCACGCGCCGGATGCGGGCACGCCGATCGAGGAAACGTTGCGGGCGCTCGACGACCTTGTGCGAGCTGGCAAGGTCCACTACTTGGCTTGTTCCAACTTCCGCGCCTGGCAGTTATGCGAGGCTTTGTGGACCAGCGACAAGCTCAATCTCAATCGGTTCATCTGCACGCAGCCGCTCTACAATCTGGTGAATCGCGACATCGAGGTGGAACTGTTGCCGCTCTGCAAGGCCCATGGTGTCGGCGTCGTGACCTACAGTCCGCTCGCCCGCGGCATCCTGACCGCCAAATACGCGCCCGGCCAAGAGCCGCCGCCGGGCAGCCGAGCGGCCCGCAATGACGCACGGATGAAGCAAGCCGAATGGCGCGACGCTAGCCTCGACGCCGCTCGACAACTGTCCGAGTACTGCGCCGCTCGAGGCGTTTCAACCACAGGCTTCGCGCTCGCGTGGTGCTTGGCGAACCCCAACGTCACTTCGATCATCCTTGGCCCCCGCACGGTCGAACAATACCACGACAATCTGGCGTGCTTGGAGGTGGCGATCACCGAAGATGATGAGCGGTTTGTCGACAGTTTGGTGCCGCCTGGCGAGCACAGCGGTAAAGGTTTCCAGGATTCGGCCTACCCGATTACCGGCCGACGATAACAGGTGCGAACGAGAACGGTGGCCGACGATGACCTCGAATCAGACATCCAGCCCGCCGCTTGCCGATTCATCCAGGTCGTCGCCGAACTACACGCCTCGGTTGCACATCGTGCTGTTCCAACCGGAGATTCCGCCCAACACGGGCGCGGTGGGACGTACCTGCGTGGCGGTCGCGGCGAAACTGTGGCTCGTCCGTCCACTGGGCTTTCGCGTCGATGAAAAGACGTTGCGCCGCGCTGGGCTGGACTACTGGCGCCACTTGGAATGGGAAGTGGTGGACGACTGGCGAGCGCTCTCCGCCGCCCTGCCAATCGAGCGGGCTTGGTACTTCACGAAATCGGCTCGGCATTCCTACGCGGACGTCGAGTATCGATTGGAAGACATTTTGGTGTTCGGCAGCGAGACGGCCGGCTTACCGCCCTGGATACTGGAAACACACGCCGCGCGAACGCTGCGGATTCCCACGCGGCCGCAGGTCCGCAGCTTGAACTTGTCGAACTCGGTCGCGGTAGCCGCCTACGAAGCCGATCGGCAGTGGCGTCGCGCCGGCTGGCTCGACGCCGACGAACCAAGGGATTGAGATCATGGACACGGCAACGCTTTCGGCGGTGGCGAATTGGCGATTCAAAGACCAAACGGCGGAAGAACTGCATCGCCTGATGGCCGACGAATTGGGCGCGGACGCGCCGTCGTTGCGGTTACTGCGACAGTTGCAATCCACGGTCACGCGGGAGGGAGCCGACACTCTTCCTGAGAAGATGCCGACCACTGCCCGGCGAGTCATGCAGTTGCTGCACGAGCGTGTGGCGATTCCACGATTGAAGCTGATCGATAAAGCCGTATCGCCGGTTGACGGGTTCGCGAAATACGTGTTCGAAGGCGACGGCCCAGGGCGGTTTGAGGCGGTTCGGATCCCGTTATTGCATCGTCCGGGCGACGAGAAATATGTGGTCTGCGTCAGCAGCCAAGTCGGCTGTGCGATGGGCTGCGTGTTTTGCGCGACTGGCCGCATGGGTTTCCAACGCAACCTGGCCACGTGGGAAATCGTCGACCAAGTGATCACGGTCCAGCAAGATTCCACCCATCCTGTCCGTGGCGTTGTGTTTATGGGGATGGGCGAACCGCTGCTGAACTATGACAACGTGATCCGCGCCGCTCGCGTGTTGTCGGAACCATGCGGGCCAGCGATCGCTTCGAAGTCGATCACCATTTCGACTGTCGGCATCGTGCCCGCGATCCAGCGATTCACGCGGGAAGGACACGTGTACCGTTTGATTGTGTCGTTGACATCGGCGCGGACCGAGCAGCGGCTAGCGCTCTTGCCCGTCGAACGGGTTTTTCCGCTGCCAGAACTCATGGGAGCGATCCGCGACTACCACGCCGCGACTCGACGGCGTCCGACGCTCGCGTGGACCGTCATCTCCGGAGTGAACACGTCGCGGGAAGAGGCCCGGGCCTTGGCGGAGTTGACCCGCGGGATGCCGGTGCTGATCGACCTCATCGACGTGAACGACGCAACGGGTCAGTTCCACCGGGCGAGCCCCGCTGAGCTGAAACAGTTCCGCGATTACTTGTCGGAGGAGCTCGGCATGCCCGTGCAGCGTCGTTACAGTGGAGGCCTGGACATTCATGGCGCATGTGGCATGTTGGCCGCCCGCTTCGAGCCTGTTTGATCGCCCGGTGGAACGGGGCGAACTAAACGCGACGGTCTTTGGAGTGCGGGGCCGAAGGCACCGCTTTCCCCTCCGGACGCCGTTTCAACAAAGCGAACGCTTGCCGATCGGAAAAAACAAGTTCGACGCAGCGGTCTTTGGAGTGCGGGGCCGAAGGCACCGCTTTCCCCCCCGGACGCCGTTTCAATAACACGAACGCTTGCCGAGCGGAAAAAAAGCAAGTTCGACGCAGCGGTCTTTGGAGTGCGGGGCCGAAGGCACCGCTTTCCCCCCGAACGTCGTTTCAACAACGCGAACGCGTGCCGAGAGGAAAAAAGCAAGTTCGACGCAGCGGTCTTTGGAGTGCGGGGCCGAAGGCACCGCTTTCCCCCCGAAAGCCGTTTCAATAACACGAACGCTTGCCGAGCGGAAAAAAAGCAAGTTCGACGCAGCGGTCTTTGGAGTGCGGGGCCGAAGGCACCGCTTTCCCC
>JBJTOW010000872.1:0-2748 GCA_046074805.1 Planctomycetota bacterium
CGATGGAGTGGGCATCTCGGATCATGGCTGTCTCGATCGAGATGGTCTTACCCGGACTCGCCGGTTGGTGGTTGGACAACAAAATCGGTTGGAACGTTTTCACGGGTACGGGCTTTATCCTAGGTTTGATCGGCGGCGTGACGCATCTTATCGTCATGACTCGTCCAACTCGCGAATTAACAGTAAAAACTGAGCGTAGCGAATCGAAGAAAGAAGTGGTAAGTAGGACGGTAGAATCGAAAGGCAAGGACCACGATTGACGGTGTTGGCAGTCGATTGAGACGTTGCCAGACGCGTCTCTTGTGATCGGGCAGCGCATTAATGCGTTGCTTGAAGGTTGGTTGCTCTTGGATGCTTTTTACGTCTTGGTAACAAACTCTTCCCTGTCCGGTTAATATGACGGCACGATTTGGAAACGCGGTATGATCCGAGGACTTATCGGAGTTTTCGCGGTCTTATTAGCGGCGTTTCCGCTCTTTGCCGCATACGGTCATTGGGCGAAGGGCGGTGATGGCGTGTGGGCGGCAAGCGTCGCCGCGACGGTAAGTTTGGTCGGGGGTATCGCGGGTTTTGTGGCCGCGTACAAGTTTAGTGGTGCCCAGGCCATCCAAGGTGTTTTGCTGGGAATGGTTGTGCGGATGGTGGTGCCCTTCGCGGCCGCTGCCTTGTTTTTCTTGCGGGGTGGATCGCTCGTTAGAGCTGGTCTGTTGGAAATGCTGGTCGGTTACTATCTGTTAGCTTTAACCGTGGACACGGCCTTGGCCGTCCGGTTGGTGCAGCGGACCATGCCTAAACGTACTGAAACCGGGGCGTAACAGCTTATGGCTTCGGCCGAATTACACATCAAAGACAGTTTCTACTTCGAAGTGCCGAAGCTGCTTTGGCAGTCGAAGCGGCAGTCCATTGAACAATTCCCAGACGTGTGGGTGAGGAACGACCCACAGTTTCAGGCCTGGGAAGCCGATCGTCAAGCAGACGCGATTCTGAAACTGGCGGCGGAAGGCGGTGTATCTTCGCCTTCAAAAACAGAACTGCTGTCTGACTACGAACATTGGCTGCATGCCGATCATGCCAATTTCGGTAAGCCTTTCGATATCTATTTGGAAGAGCATGGCGGCGATTGGTATTCGAAGCTAGCCTCGGACGGCGTTTGGAAAACATCTTGGCTGAACACGGCGGCCTCCCTTGGCAGCACTCGCGACTATGTCGCATCAGGAGCCAAGTGGGACGCGTCGAAAATCGATGCCTACAACTACCACTTAAGTGGGAAGATCGTCATTCCCCAGCCCTTCGGCCAGCTTCGAAACCTGTATCAGGGCGAGTCCGGCTTTTGCATCTCCAAATTTATGGTGATCGAGGCGGCCGTCTTCCTGATCTTATTAGTCGTCTTTGCGAGGATCGGGAAGAAAGTCGCCTCCGGGGCCGCGCCTTCTGGCCGGTTCTGGAATTTCTTCGAGACCATGCTGGTCTTCGTCCGCGATGAAATCGCCCGCAAGGCGATCCAAACGCATGCGCACCACGACGACCACGGCCCAGATCCCAAACATGGCGGTCATCACGGGAAGGATGCACCAGCGAAAGATGAGCATGGCCATCCTGCACACGCACAAGCACGCGCTCAAACGCACGCTAAAGCTGGTCACGCTCATGATGGCGACGTTCATGCCAAACATGGCCACGACTCCCACGGAACAACGAACCCGCACGAAGACGCTGATAAATTTGTGCCACTGCTGTGGACCGTCTTTTTCTTTATCCTTGGTTGCAATCTGATGGGGATGCTTCCATGGCTGGGTGCCCCGACGAGTTCGTGGGGTGCCACCATCGCCATGGCCTCGATAACATTCCTAACTGGGATGCTTAGCGGCTCCAAACGTTTCGGCTTTTTCGGCTACTGGGCGAATCAAGTCCCGTCCATGGGGTTGCCTTTCGTCCTCGGGATCATCCTGGTTCCCGCAATCTTCTTCATAGAAGTTTTGGGTTTGGTCATTAAGCACACTGTGTTGTCCGTTCGTCTCCTAGCGAACATGATCGCCGGCCACTTGGTCCTGCTCGCGATCTTAATGTTAGCCTTTAGCGTAGAAGGAGCTGCCAGTTCGTCATGGAGCGCGACAGCGGTCGCCGCATCGGTCGGCTCGGCGTTGCTCAGCTGTTTGGAGTTGTTCGTAGCCTTCTTACAGGCCTACGTGTTTACGTTGCTTTCCGCCTTGTTCATCAACGCGGCGATCCACAAACATTAGTTTGACCGCCTGGTGGGCTGGCACGTTTCGATCGGTTTCCACAGGAGAAACAGCAGTGAATCGGTTGGTTCGAATGACGTACTGGGGCCTCATGGCCGTTCTGGCGTTCGCGACTCCGGCTTTCGCCGCCGACGGCCCGTTGATCGAGTTCTCGGGTGCGATTGGGGCGGGCTTGGTGACCTTTGGGGCCGCGTACGGGATTGGCAAGTTGGCGTCGGCCGCTTACGACGGAATGGCGCGCCAACCCGAAGTCGCGGGCACGATCCAAGTCGCGATGATCATCGCGGCGGCGTTGATCGAAGGTTTTACCTTCTTCGCGCTCGTCGTCTGCCTGCAACAAAATCCGTGGGCGAAGTAGTCCTGGCACCCTCCAGGACCGATCGGCGAACGCGATCCAGTCGCGTTTTCGCCGATGGCATCCGGACCAAAGTCGCCTTCGGTCGACGTCGATGGTCGGATGGTAATGCAGGTTAGCGGTAAAGAATGATTCGTTTCGCCATTGGGGTGG
>JBJTOW010000873.1:0-4735 GCA_046074805.1 Planctomycetota bacterium
GCGCGGAACCATCAGCGTCGCGATCGCGTTCGCAAGATTAATCGCCGGGTTGAGCGTTGTTCTGGGCGTTGGCCTACGCGTGGCGGATGCCGCCGAGCCCGTTTGGCCGATGTTGCCCGCAGTGGACGGGGCGGTCGAGCTGCCCGCGCAAGAGTGGCCAGCGCGGCCCGGCGACCGGCGCGTGCGAGTGCTGGTGCATTATCCGCAAGGGACTCTGGAGTCCGTCGGGCCGCGGACCGGCGTCATGCTGACGCTGCACAATTGGGGCGGAACCGATTGCGTCGGCACTGCTAATCCGAGACGCCTGGCAGCGACGCTCAATGTCGTCGCACTGTGCGTAAACTACGTGCAGAGCGGTCCGAAGGATTCGATTCAAGGCCCCGAGCCTTACGATTACGGCTACCTGCAATCGCTCGACGCGCTCCGCGCTCTGTGGTGGACCTGCGATCGATTGCCCGCTCAAGGCCGGCCGTTCGCGGGTGGTCGACTGTTTTGCACCGGCGGTTCGGGCGGTGGCAATGTCACGCTGATGGCCCATAAGCTCGCGCCCCGCACCTTCGCCTGCGTGGTCGACATGTGCGGCATGAAGAAGCTGAGCGACGACATCGCGTTCCATCTGCCGGGCGGCAGCGACTTGAACGCGCGCTACAGCCGCGACCCGTCGCATCCCAACTATCTGTCGCCCGATCATCAGGAACTGCGGTTGCTCGCCCATCGCGGACATCTGGCTCGCGCGAAGGAACTCGGCGCGCCAACCAAGGTGGTCGTGGTGCATGGCCGCGAAGATATAACCTGCCCGTTCGCGGACGCCAAGGAAATGGTCGCGGCGATGACGCTCGAGGGACTGGCTGTCGAACCGCATTTCATTGGCCGGGAACAGCTCGACGGCGTCGCCTTCAAGTCGGCCGGCCACTCGCTGGGCGACCGCACCGAAATCGTGTTCAAGGTGGCGGGCGACTACTTGCGCGAGGGCGGCCCGAAGTCGTTGGAACGGGCTGATCCCACCGACTTCCAGCGGCGGGAGACACTGCTGTTTCCGACCGCGAACGGGCGGTTCGCGATCGACTACACGCACGGCTATCCGGTGGGGCGATTCGAGCCGCTACCGCCGCTGCCGGACTACCCGGACCGGACGCGACTGCTCGAATATCGCGGCGACGATGGAACGCCGCGGCCCGTTGCGAGCGCCTCCGATTGGGTTCGTCGCCGCGAGCATATCGTGCGGCATTTCGAACGCGTGGTCGGCCCGTTCCCCGGCCCGCTTCGCCGTGGACCGCTGGATGTCCAAGTGCTTGAGGAGAGTCGCCGCGACGGCATCGTCGCCCGCAAACTTTCCTACCGCTCGGATGACGAAGATCGCGTCACCGCGTGGCTGCTGATTCCCGAATCGCCCGCGCCGCTGCCGGCTGTGTTGTGTTTGCATCAGACGACGGCGGTAGGTAAGGACGAGCCGACGGGACGCGGCGGCGACGCGGAGATGCGGTACGCGCTGGAGCTGACGCGGCGCGGCTTTGTGACGCTCTCGCCCGATTATCCGTCGCTCGGCGAGCATCCCTACGACTTCGCGCCGAAGCGGGGCTATGTCAGCGGCACGATGAAGGCGGTCTGGGATAACTCGCGGGCGGTCGATTTGCTGGAGACGCTGCCGATGGTCGACCCGAAGCGGATCGGCTGCATCGGCCATTCGCTGGGAGGCCACAACGCGATTTTCACGGCGGTGTTCGAGCCGCGGCTGCGAGTGATCGTGTCGAGTTGCGGGTTCTCGACGTTGGCGAAGGATGACATGCCGAGCTGGACCGGGCCGCGGTACATGCCGCGGATCGCGAGCGACTTTGGCAGCGACGCGCGGCGAGTGCCGTTCGACTTCCCCGAGTTGCTCGCGGCGCTCGCCCCGCGGCCGTTCTTGGCGGTCGCGGCCACCCGGGACAGCGACTTCGATGTCAGCGGAGTTCGCGACGCGTTGGAGCTAGCGAAACCGGTCTACACGCTCTTTGATAGTTCTCTGCCGGTGGATGCCGCCGCCCCAACGACACCGCCGAAAGCATTAGCGCCCGATCGGCTAATGGGCTTTTATCCCGAGGCCCCGCACAGCTTCCCCGAACCAGCTCGTAAGCGCGCCTACGAGTTTCTTGAATACTGGCTAAGGCACAAATAAGCCATTCCCCGAGATGAATCGCGGGGCTAAGGTCGGTCAGTCGCTCCGCGACGAAGAATGCTTCACGATGGAAAATACTCCACGAGAAAGAACGAGCCACCGCATGGTCATCGCTCGTGGCGGAGTGTCATTGGGCGATTGAAAGGAGACCACTCGTGGGCGAGATGCTAACGGCGCGGCTTGGGACGCAATGGCTTGCGACCTCGACCCACTTTAGCGTCGCCTCCGTCCGCGTCGTCATCAGCTTCTGATTCATCTTCTTCGGGATCGTGTTCCGCGGCGAGCTTCTCCGAGATCTCCACGTCGTCGATCGGCTCGTCAGAATCTTCCACATCATCGGGGATATTGAATAACGGCGTCCCCTTCAGATGCAGCCCCTTGAGATTGAGCGATCCCAAGTCGAGCTTTTGGAACTCACGCGGATCGAATTCCGGGATCTCCGTTTTGGGCCGCGGCGCGGATTTCGCCTTCGGCCGCTTCTTGCCCCGGGCCGTCTCGCCGCGATCATCCTCGTCGCCCGCGGCCTTCCCGCCGACCGATTCGCGATCACCATCGTCAGCGTCGCCGTCCTCGCTATCTACCTCCTCGTCGTCGCTGTCCTCGTCATCGCTCTCGTCGTCGTCGTCTCGTGCGATCGGCGTGGCATCACCGGCGAGCGTCGCGTAGCCCATCGGGTTGTGGACGGGGCCCGACTTTTCCAGGAAGCTAGCGAAGGTCACGATTTCATCGACGATCGTGAGATCGCCGTCGAAATCGGCCATCTCGTCGATCAACGCTCCCAATTCGGCCGCGCGGTGGCCGGATTCACGAACGCGTCCGAGCGTCAGGTGGGCTTGAAAACGGCGAGTCTCGCGCGGAAAACGCAGTTCGGTTTTCAACGCTTGGTCGATTGCTTGATGGATCGCCTTCAGTTCGTCAGAGCCTTGATCGACGCCGATCCAGATCGTGCGGGGAGCGGCCGTGTTGGGGAACGCGCCACAGCCGCGAAAGACGATCTCGAACGGATCGAAGCCGCGAACGGCATCGGCGACCACCTGACACACTTTCGGCACATCGCTGTCCGGGACATCGCCCAGGAACTTCAGGGTCAAATGGAGATTCTCGGGCTTGACCCAGGTGACTTTGGCGTTGACGGCGCGGAGACGCTGGATCGCCTTTTCGGCGCGGCGGCGAACGCCGCCCGCCAATTCGACAGCGATGAATGTGCGAAACGGCATAGTAAGAATCGGGGCCGAACAGGGCCGAGGTTAGAAGGCCAACATGCGTTTGTATTGCTCCATCCGCAGTTGGATGTCGCGCTGGTCGATCTGCTTCAAACGTTCGAGACTGAAATCCTCGACGTTGAAGCTGGCCACCAGAATGCCATGGGCGAGGGCTTCCTTCAGCGTCTGCGCGGAGAAGTCGCCGCGTTGCGCCAGATAGCCCATCATGCCGCCGGCGAACGAATCGCCCGCGCCAGTCGGATCGACCACCACGCCCGTCGGAAATGCCGGCAACACATACGTCTCGCGGTCCGCGAAGAACATCGCGCCGTGTTCGCCTTTCTTGATCACCACGAACCGCGGCCCCATCTGGCAGATCCGATGGCCAGCCCGCACGAGATTCTCGTCGCCCGTGAGCAATTTGGCCTCGCTATCGTTCAGCACGAGACCATCGATGCGGCGAAACAACGCCATCAACTCGTCATGTTGTTCGCGGATCCACAAATCCATTGTGTCGGCCATCACCAATTTCGGTCCAACAACCTGATCCAACACGCGGTGCTGCACGGCGGGCGCGCCGTTGGCTAGGAACACGAACGGGCAGCGTTTCTGCGCGTCCGTCAACACGGGGTTGAACGATCCGAAGACGTTGAGATGCACCTCCAGCGTCTCGCGGTCATTCATGTTCGACAAATACTTGCCCCGCCAGCGGAACGTGTCGGCCGTGGGAACCACTTCAAGTCCGCTGGTGTCGATCCCACGATCACGCAACAGCGCGGTATGTTCCGCCGGCCAATCGCGGCCCACAACTCCGACCAAGTGAACGGGCGTGAAGTAACTCGCCGCGTACGAAAAGTAAACGGCGGATCCGCCGAGCACATTGTCGCTCGAGTCCGTTGGGGTTTGAACGCTGTCAAAGGCGACAGAACCCACGACGAGCAACGGCATAGTCGAAAATCCTTGGCTGGCGATTGGCGGAAAACGGCGGCAGCTATCGCGGAACGTGCGGGGCGCTCAGACGCATCCGTGGGGACATTGGCGGCGGACGACCGTCAAGTAGCTCTGATCCCGCAGCCTCGCGGCATTATCCGCCATTCTCCCGGCGACACAAGCCAGCCAGCCGGTTCAGACCGTGATTACAATAGCCGCACCCCGTTCCGATTCGCGATTACCCGCCGTGCGAGCCCTTGCCGTGCGAATCCCTCCGCCAAAAGTCGCAGTTGACACGCCATCACCTAAATCTCGAGCGACCTGCGACAGGCAAGGCTCGCTATCGGGAAGGCTGATCGCTTTCGCCGCTTTCGCCGTGTTGGCGGTAAGTGGCCCGCCAGCGTCCGCTTGGCAAAAGCCTCCGCGATATTACGGCCTCCGAACGGAC
>JBJTOW010000874.1:0-3196 GCA_046074805.1 Planctomycetota bacterium
GTGGGCGTACGAAACTTGAGGAGATTCTTCTTTAGTACGAGAGGATTTGGAAGGACGTAGCTCTGGTTTTCCAGTTGTCGCGCTAGCGGCACGGCTGGGTAGCTAACTACGGAAAGGATAAACGCTGAAAGCATCTAAGCGTGAAGCCCGCTCCGAGATTAGGTTTTGTTGGTTTTGACCGAAAGTCCCCTGGAAGACGACCAGGTTGATAGGCTGGATGTGTAAGAGCGGTAACGCTCTCAGCTAACCAGTACTAATGGACGAATGTTTGGCCACTCAAATTCATGGCTCTCCTGGCTATGCCAGGGCTGGTTGGCCGGCTTCCTAATAGTCGGAAGATCGCCATCACCTCTACAAACGGATCGACCTAGTGTGGTTTTATCGCCACCTAGGTTGCTTCCCGGTGACTATATCGGAAAGGTCACACCTGTTCCCATCTCGAACACAGTAGTTAAGCTTTCCGAGCCGATGATAGTGCTTGAAGGTGCGAAAGTAGGTATCGCCGGGATTTTTAGAACATTAGAGCCAGAGGGGCAACCCTCTGGCTTTTTTTATGCGCATACATCACTCACTTGTGTTCGTCGCTGATCCTCGCATATCAACCTGAACTCGTTGGTTCGGCTATTCTCATGTCACGTTCCGATATCCCGCAAGGCCTCGCCGTCCGTCTCGGGCGTCTTCGGCTACCCAATCCCATTCTCGTCGCGTCGGGGACCTTTGGTTACGCTCGCGAAATGGAATCGCTGGTTAACCTGCGAAAGCTTGGTGGAATTCTTCCAAAGACGGTGACGCGTCACGCGCGGGCTGGCAACTCGCCGTGGCGGACTGTTGAGACCTCCGCCGGTCTTTTGAATTCCATTGGTCTGGATAATGACGGCGTCGAGGCTTTCATTGACGGACACATGCCGTTCCTTGCGTCACTCGGAACTCCGATCGTCGTGAGTGTCGCGGGAAAAACGGCGGAAGAATTCGTCGAGCTGGCCCAGCTGCTCGATCCTGTCGCTGGTGTTGCCGCATTGGAGCTGAACGTTTCGTGTCCTAACGTGTCAGGGGGCGTCGACTTTGGAGCTGATCCGCTGGCGTGTGAGCGTGTTGTTGCTAGCGTTCGACAGGTAACGCGACTGCCAATTTTGGCGAAACTAACTCCGAACGTCACTCGAATCGCTGACGTTGCTAAAGGGGCGGAGGCAGGTGGCGCGGACGCCATCTGTCTCATCAATACGGTCTTGGGAATGGCGGTCGATTGGCGGCGACGCCGTCCGCTCCTTGGTAATAATGTAGGCGGTTTGAGCGGTCCGGCCATCAAGCCGATTGCCCTGCGATGTGTTCATCAGGTGGCCGCCGCCGTTCGGACTCCGTTGGTGGGTATCGGTGGAATTTCCAACCTGGATGACGTAATGGAATTCCTGGTGACTGGGGCGACGGCTGTTCAGATCGGGACGGCGAATTATTTTGACCCAGGGCTCAGTGAACGGTTGGTCGACTCGTTGCCCGACGCGCTGGCGGAGGCGGGCGTTTCCTCGGTTGTCGACTTGGTCGGGACGTTGCGGCGAAATGGCTAGCTTGAGGAGTACGGTCGATGCGAGTTTTGTCTGGTATTCAGCCAACGGGCAGATTTCACTGGGGAAATTATTTTGGGGCGATTCGGCAGTATTTGGATCTCCAGCATGGAAACGAGGCGTACTACTTCATTGCGAATTTGCACGCGTTAACGACCATTCGCGATCCGTCACAGTTGCGTCAGCTGACGCTTGACGCGGCGCTCGACCTCCTTGCGCTCGGTTTGGAACCGGAACGCGCGGTGCTTTTCGCGCAGTCGGATGTTCCCGAGGTTTCAGAGCTCTACTGGCTCCTGATGACCGGCACGCCAATGGGGCTGCTCGAGCGTTGCCACGCGTACAAGGACAAAAAATCCAAGGGTTTGAATGCCGATGCCGGACTTTTTACTTACCCGGTGCTGATGGCTGCCGACATTTTGGCGTACGACGCGGAAGTGGTTCCGGTTGGCGAGGACCAGGTGCAGCACATTGAGGTCTGCCGCGACTTGGCTGCCAGTTTCAATCATGCGTTCGGCGAGGTGTTCGTGTTGCCGGCCCCTAAAGTTATCAAGGAGGCGGCGCGGGTGCCCGGAACGGATGGTGAAAAGATGTCGAAGAGCTATGGGAACACGGTTGAGATTTTTGAGCCATCGGCGGCGATGAAAAAGAAGGTCATGCGAATCGTGACCGACGCTCGGCCGATGGATCAGCCGAAAGAACCCGAGGGAGATCATCTTTTTCAGCTATTTTCGTTGTTCGCGACCGATTCCGAACGCCAGCAGATGGCGGATTTGTACCGTCGCGGAGGTTTTGGCTACGGGCAGGTAAAGGGAGCGTTGGCGGAGGTTGCCGATCGGTATTTCGCGCCGGCGCGGGAGAAACGGGCCGAATTGGCGGCGCGTCCCGAGCGTGTTCGGGAAATTTTGGGCGATGGCGCGGCGCGGGCACGGGCGAAAGCGGGCGCTGTTCTCCAACGCGCCAAGTCAGCCTGCGGTTTGCGGTAATAGTCCCATGCGAATTGTCGGTATCGGCACGGAGATCGTGGAATGCCTCCGGATCGCTCAGTTGATTGAGCGGCATCAGGATCTGTTCCTCTCGCGGGTGTTTTCCCCGGCCGAAATTCAGTTTTGCGCCGCACGATCCGAGGCGACCCAGCATTTCTCTTCACACTGGGCGGGTAAGCAAGCGGTGCTCAAGACGCTTGGCATCTCGTGGGTTCCCGGTGTGCTGTGGACGGAACTGGAAATCGTGCGGTCGGCGGGTGCCACGCCGACGGTGGTGCTCGGCGGACTTGCCGCCCGAGTGGCGGAAGAACAAGGGATAGAACGCTTCGTTGTCTCCTTGGCCCATTGCCGTACCCACGCCACCGCCTACGTTCTGGCCGTTAACGAAGAACTCTTCTAGCGTTCTTAAGTCCTTTGCGGGTCCTGCGTTTGGCGTGCGGCGCAACGGATACCGCATTGTTCCCAGTACGGACTTACCAGTCCGTGATCGTCAGCGGAAACGCGCGGGCGATGCAGCGGCTTTTGGAGTGCGGCGCCATCGGGCGCCGCTTTCCCTGGACCGGGGATCGGCTGGGCGATCGTTGATCGTCAGCGGAAACGCGCGGTTGATGCAGGGGTTTTTGGAGTGCGGTGCCATCGGGCGCCGCTTTCCCT